>JBBSOM010000418.1:0-3895 GCA_038259715.1 Longimicrobiales bacterium | reverse complement strand
GGCGGGCGCCGCACGGCTTGCGGGTGAGATGCAGATCACCGATGCGGGCCCTGCGTTGGCCGGGTTGCTCGCCCATCCGCACGCGAGCGTTCGCCTTGCTGCCGTGGAGGCGGCGGTCTCACTGAAGGCCTCGACGGCCGCCGGCCGGCTCCAGGACACGCTGGACGACCCGGATCGGGCGGTGCGGATCGCCGCGGCCCGTGCGTTGGGTGCGCTGCGGTATGCCCCCGCGTCAAAGCGCATTGCGGAGATTCTGGGAAGCAAGGGCATCCGCGCCGCGGACATCTCGGAGAAGGTGGCGTTCTTCGAGGCTTTCGGTCTCGTCGCGGGCGAAGGGGCCGTGGATACGCTCGACAAGCTGTTGAACTCGAAGAGCTTCTTCGGCAAGCGCGAGCCGTCGGAGATCCGGGCGGCCGCGGCGCTGGCACTGGGGCGGGTCCACGGGCCCAACGCGCGCGCGGCTCTCGACAAGGCCTCGAGGGAGGAAGATCCGGTGGTGCGCAGCGCGGTCAACCGCGCCTTGCGGAGCGAGGACTGATGCCGGAGCGGCTGAATCTCCAGGAAGAGGGCCGTAACGTCCTCACCGCCCTCTACGGAGCCCTGTCGACGTTGAGGTTGTATCCGCTGGAGAACGCAGCGGTACAGCAGGCGCTCGACGAACTCCACGGGCTCGTCGACAACATGGTGACGGTCGAAGGCGGCGCCGAGGTGCGCGTCGTCGGCGATTTCTTCTTCCTGAACGAGACGCGTCTGCGCCTCGACCTCTCGAACTTCGCGACCTTCGGGTCGTTCGCGCGCACACTCCAGGATCATGGCATCGGCGCGGTGGAGGTGCTCGCCGGCATCCAACGGAGTGAATGGGCGCCCTTCCTCTCGATCCTGCTCCGCGCACCGGGGGCGGAGGACCCGTTTGCCGCTTTCGTCGATCGTCTCGCGGGCACGTCCGTGGAGCACATCGACGTGCGCCCCGAGACGGAGGTCGGCGAAAGTGGCACCAACGAAGAGGCGGTCACGGCGGCGAAGAGGACGTACGCCCAGTCCGTGCAGGTGGCCAGGGATGCCCTGGGTGACGTGCGGCTCGGTAAGGCGGTAAACGTCCGGAAGGTGAAACGTGCGGTTCAGGGGATCGTGGACCAGGTCCTGTCCAATGAATCCTCCATGGTCAACATGACCACGCTTCGTGACTTCGACGAATACACTTTCAGCCACTGCGTGAACGTCTGCATCTTCAGCGTCATCATCGGTCAGCGGCTCGGGCTCGAGAAGCTCCACCTGTACGAGCTCGGGCTGGGTGCCCTCTTCCACGATATCGGCAAGCAGCGCGTCGACGTCGACATCATCAACAAGCCGGGCGGCCTGACCGAGGAGGAGTGGGTTCAACTGAAGGAGCACACGACCGAGGGTCTGCTCGTGCTGTTCAAGATGCACGGCTTCGCGGACGTACCCTACCGGCAGATGCTGATGGCGTACGAGCACCACATGAAGCTGGATCTGACCGGCTATCCGTCGAACAAACGCGCGCGCGAGCCTGGGCTCTTCTCGCGCATCGTGGCCGTTGCCGATGCCTTCGACGCGGGCACGTCCGTGCGCAGCTATCAGTACAATCCATGGCCGCCGGACACCGTCCTGCGGGAGATGCGCGACAACCCGCGCCGTGGTTTCGATCCGCTGCTCGTGAAAGCGCTGATCACGGCGACCGGTGTCTATCCGGTCGGCACATTGGTCATTCTGGACACGCATGAACTGGCGATCGTATCCGAGGTGAACAAGGATCCGGAACTGCTGCATCGTCCCAAGGTCAAAGTCATCTCCGACGCGATGGGCGTGCCTCTGGCCGAGGCCGTGACGCTCGATCTCTCGGAGTCCGACCCCGCCACCGGTGCGGCTGTCCGTTCCGTCATCAAGACCACAGATCCCCAGAAATACGGGATTCGCGTGAGTGACTATCTGACCTGATGAACGCTCTCACCCTATCCGATGCCTTCTCCCGCCGTCACGCCGCGGGGCAGGCCGCGCTCGTACCCTACGTCACCGCCGGCCATCCCGCGCCCGACGCCACCGTGGCGCTGCTCAGGGCGCTGGCGGACGCGGGCGCCGACGTGCTTGAGCTGGGGGTGCCGTTCTCGGACCCGCTCGCCGACGGTCCGACGATCCAGCGCTCTTCCTTCAAGTCGCTGTCGCAGGGAACCACGGTGTCGCGGGTCCTCGAGGACCTCGCGCTGTTCCGGACGACCCATGACACGCCGGTGGTGCTCTTCACGTACTTGAATCCGGTCCTGCGCTACGGCCTCGACTCCTTCCTGGCCGACGCGACGGAGGCAGGCGCTCAAGGCCTCCTGCTCACGGATCTGCCCGTGGGCGCGGACCCGGAACTGGAGAGTCGCTTCCGGGCCTCCGCGCTCGACCTCATCCGGCTCATAGCCCCGACCACGCCTCCCGAGCGCGTGCCGGACATCGCGGCGGGCGGCTCGGGCTTCCTGTACTACATCTCCCGTACGGGGGTCACGGGCGCGCGCACGTCCTTGCGTGACTCGCTGGGCGAGGAGGTCGCGCGCATTCGGGCGGCCGTGAAGCTGCCGGTCGCGGTCGGATTCGGGATCTCGACGCCCGAACAGGCGGCCGCGGTCGCGCACGTGGCCGATGGCGTGGTCGTGGGCAGTGCGCTGGTCCAGACGCTCGACGAGGGCGGCGTGGAGGCGGGTCGTGCGTTCGTGGCTTCGCTGCGCCGGGGTATGGACGCCCGGTAGACCTGCGCGTTTTCCGGGACTGTGCCCCCAAAACAGCGTGCCTTCGGCGCAGCCCGCTCATACATTGAGGGGGCGAGCAGAGTCCAGGTGGAGGGCACAGGACGATGGCAGGCAGAGACGCCACAGGTCGTGGGCGTGACAACGGGACTTGTAGCGGATGGGTCGGTAGGCAGCGTGTTCCTGGCCCTCGATGGGCGCATGTTTTTCGGGTGGCCGGATGTCTGGCAGCATGGGGGTTCTTGTCAACGATGCCGTTGGGTGCACAGGACGGGAGCAGGCCTGCGTACACTCTATTTGGGAGCCTGGGGACCGGCATCGTAAACTCCGAAAAGGGCGTGTCAGTGGGCGGCGGGGGAGGGGTCAGGAACGGGCGATTCATGGGCCGAATCTTCGTGGATGCTCACCTCGTGGCTGGTGGTCATCGCTCTTATGCATGGCACTTCGGGAGCGACGGACCTCAATGTCGACACGAGGGCAGCGGCGTAATCGTCGATGGCTCCCTGTGCTCGATAGCCCATGCGCTTTTTGGCGTGGGCGTTGAGGGGGGTCTTTCGCTTCCGTTGCGTCGAGGCCATGTGGAAGTGGTCGCTGGATACCGCGCGGGCGTGGGATCCACGGGCTACGGCTCCGTCGGTTATGGCTTCAATCCAGCCGCTCAGACATGGCGTCTCACGCTTCGCGGGGTAGCCGGCGGGAACCTGCTCAGGCTCGAGGCCGTCGTCGCGGTTCCGATTGGAGCGGACGGAGGGTAAGGCAGGCCAAGGCGGGCATTGATGGCCAGCTGAGGGAGCAGGGCATCCCTCCAGCGGGAAGTAACTGCAGGCAGTCCTATTCGTCCGACAGACGTTCCGCCAACGAGGCATCCGGCTCGACGAAGACGGTCTTCACACGCTGTGGCAGCACCGCACCCGGAGCGGAGCCTCTGGGTTTTCGAACGTACTTCCGCAGCGTCCAGTCGACGGGGACGCTCCCCGACGTGCGCGCGCTGGAGTTGAGCGCCGCGAGCACACCCGCTTCGTAGAGGTCCCGTGACGGTGGGTTGCCGGGGCCCTTCCAGCGGAGCACCACGTGGGCTCCGGCCGCGTGGCGCGCGTGCATCCACACATCGTCCGGCGCGGAGTGGTGGAAGGTGAGCTCGTCGTTGCGCC
>JBBSOM010000417.1:0-3896 GCA_038259715.1 Longimicrobiales bacterium | reverse complement strand
GCGCGGATCCCCACCGAGATCACGCTGGGCGGTGGAGATCTCAGCTATACCACCCAGTCTGAAACGGGGCGTTGGGTGTCGACGAATCCGCCTCCGGAAATCGAGATCCAGAACGGGATGCACGTCGACAACGGCATGGGATCGGTCCACGTCTCATGGCATGAAACGGCGCTCGACACGCTCTTTGTCGATGAGGCCATGACGCAGCCGTTCACCGGCGAAGTCAAGCCTGCCGAGGGCGATGCGGTCACCCCGTCCGGGCAGACCCACACGTCCCTGTGGGCACACGCCCCGGACAGTGGCGCCCCACTGACGATGGAGGCCTTCAGCCGTGGCCTGCCGGGTGAGTGGGGGAATTTCATCGTGCTCATCAGCACGATCCTTTTTGCGGTATCGACCGCGATCTCGTGGAGCTACTACGGGGACCGGTGCGCGAACTACCTCTTCGGGCCCAAGGCCATCCTGCCGTACAAGTTCATCTATGTGGTCATGCACTTCATGGGCGCCGTTGCTCCGCTGGCGGTCGTGTGGGCCATGGGTGACATCGCGCTGTCGATCGTCATCATCCCGAATCTGATTGCGCTGATCCTCCTGGCGCCCCAGGTGGCGGAGATGTCCCGATCGTACTTCGAGCGCAGGCCCTGGGAGGAGAACGCCCGGGTGCACCAGGCGCTCAAGGCGCGTCCCAAGGTGTAGCGGCGTGGCGGACCGCGATCGATGAACGCACCACGCGAGGGGCGGTCCACGGCGGGCCGCCCTTCCGTGCGTCCGGACCTGCAGTCCTGGGCGCCTCTCGATGCGGCCTTCGCGGCGTATCGGGCGGGGCGCTCGGACGCGGTCGTCATCATGCGCACGGACGTCGCCGAAGAGGAGCGCGTCCCGGTCCATGTCTTCTTCCGGAAGGTTTCCGAGATGGGCGTGGTCGAGCAGGCAGCGCTCGCCGGGGCCCGAGGCCGCGTCCTGGATCTGGGTGCGGGCGCGGGCGCCCACGCGCTCCCCCTCGTGCGCTCGGGGCTGGAGGTCGTTGCCGCGGAGATCCTGTCGACCGCCCGGACCGCGTTGAGGGAAGGCGGTGTGGCCGACGTGCGGTCCGGGGGCATCGAGACGTTGGAGCCGGGCGAGCGCTTCGACACGGTGCTCGTGCTCATGAACGGGCTGGGCCTTCCGGGAAGTCTGGCCGGGCTGGACGGCTTTCTTTCAGGGCTCCGGACGCACCTGGCGCGTGGCGGACAGGTGCTGGCCGATTCCACCGATCCGACGGAGTGGGTCGGTCCGGGCGACAGTCGGTACGCGGGCGACGTTCACATGCAACTGGAGTTCGACGGCGTAGCGGGTCCGCCGTTTCCATTCCTCTTTGTCGACCCGGTTCGTCTCGCGGCCGCGGCGCGCCGGGTCCGAATGACCGCCGAGATCATCGCGAGCGAACCGGACGGACGGTACCTCGCCCGGATCCGTCGGCACCGTGCGGGCGACCGATGAGCGGATTCACTCCGCCGACCCCCAGGATGCGCTGGCTGCGGTTCACGATGGGTCCTCGTCGGCGTCGATCCGGCCGCCTCGACGGCCTCGGGGATCGAGAAGCCGGCCGGGGCGCACCGCGTCGTCACCGAACATCGAGCGGAGCCGATCCACCGCCTGGGAGATGGCCCGGTCCCGCGGGTTGTCGCGTCGGTGGTCCGCTTCGTCGAACAGGCCGAGTTGGGTCGCTTCGTCCGGCTCGTCGAAACCAGACAGGCCGACGCCGATGAGGCGCGCCGGGATCCGACGCTGGTCGCGCAGGTTCCGCAGTAGTTCCCGCGCGACGTTGAAGATCACGGCGTCCGATTCGAGTCCGCTCGGGGCGGTTCGGGCGTGGCTGTGCGTCGTGAAGTCCGCGTCGCGCAGCTTCACCGTGACGGTCCTGGCACGCAGGCCTTTGAGCCGCAGGGTGCTTGCCACCGAGCCGGAGAGTTCGAGGAGTCGCGCCTCGAGTTCGGTGTCGTCGTTCAGGTCCCGGGAGAAGGTCCGCTCCGAGGAGATGCTCTTCCGCGCCTCCTGAGGATCGACTTCGCTCGCGTCCATCCCGCGGATGCGACAGTACAGCCACGCGCCTCGGCGCTCGCCGAACCAGCGGTGCAGCCACTCACGCTGGACCCCGAGCGCGTCTTCCACGCGGACCAGGCCTCGCTTGCGCAGCGCTGCCACCAGACTCGGGCCGATCCCGGGAAGTTCGCCCAGTTCCAACGTGTTGAGGAACGACTGTTCGTCGCCCGGCGGAACGATACGTACGCCCGCGGGCTTGGCGTGACCCGCGGCGAGCTTCGCGATGACGCGGCACGTGCCCCCACCAATGGACACCGAGATTCGAGCACGCTCCAGCACGGTCTTGCGGAAGCGGCGGCCGGTTTCCTCGAGGGTTTCCCCCTTGAAAAGCCGCTCGGTACCGGTCAGATCGACGTAGAATTCGTCGATCGACGCCGCTTGAACCACCGGGGCGAGATCCTGGAGGACGCGGCGGACCTCACGGCTCTTCTCGACGACGCCGGCCCGGGGCACGCCGACCACCGTGGCGTTCGGGCAGAGGCGCAGCGCCTGTCCGGTGGGCATTGCCGAGTGCACACCGAACGCGCGCGCCGCGTACGAGGCCGAGGTCACCACGCCGCGGCCGGTCGCGGAACCCCCCACGATGAGCAGGCGCGCCTTTCCTGCGCCCTCCGGATCCAGGAGCCTGGCCACCTGGACGAAGAAGGCGTCGCAGTCGACCAGAAAGATGCGTCGCGGCGGCGTCGGCGAGTGCACGGGGCGTCGGTCCGGTTTGAAACTTAGAGCCGCGTCGGGGTACGAGCTTCTCGCGGGCCCTCGGCCTGGAAGGTATGCGCCGCGGCCCGCCGCAGGAACCCGACCCTCGAACGCACAGCCAAGGAGCGCGGCATGGCCTACCCTTTCCAACTGCCTGATCTGGGATACGCGAACGATGCCCTGGAGCCTCACATCGACGCCCGCACGATGGAGATCCATCACGACAAACATCACGCGGGTTACACGAAGAATCTGAACAAGGCTCTCGAGGGGCACTCGGGCCTGCACGGCTTTTCCGCGGTGCAACTGCTCCGGGGGATCGCCTCGCTCCCGTCCGAAATCCAGACGGCGGTGCGCAACAACGGCGGCGGGTACGTCAATCACTCGCTCTTCTGGGACGTCATGACGCCGGGCGGCGCGAGTGAACCCGGCGGGGAGTTGGAGAAGGCCATCGACGGCGCCTTCGGCTCCTTCGGTGACCTCAAGACCAAGGTGCAGGGAGCGGCCGGCAGCCAGTTCGGTTCGGGATGGGGTTGGCTCTGCGTCGACGCCAAGGGAGCCCTCGCGGCCTTCTCGACCGCCAACCAGGACAGTCCGCTCATGGACGGCTTTACGCCGATCCTCGGCGTGGACGTCTGGGAGCACGCCTACTACCTCCACTACCAGAACCGTCGTCCCGACTACCTCACCGCGTTCTGGAACGTGGTGAACTGGGACAAGGTCGCGGAGCGTTACGCCGCGGCGAAGGGTGGTTGGCTCGGAGGCCATTGATCGCGGCCGTAGGCATGCGGGGGCCGGACCGGGGTCGGTTCGGCCCCCGCTTTTTCCGTGCCTGCGCCGTGCTGCTCGTCGTCGGTGGGTTTGATGAAATTTCAAGGGTTTCCTGGCGCAGACGGCTTGCCTCAACCATGTTGTGCCCGGCCAGTTCTTGACAGAACCCCTGTTGCACGAGAATCATGTGTTTACGCATGATTCGACTCCGGGACGATAGACCCCCGCGAGACCCCCATCGGCTTCCGCCCATCCTGACGAGATGACGAGAGCACCAGCGCACCGAGCCCGAGCCTTTCCGCCCATCGTCGCGACCTCACTTTGTGCGGTCGCCCTCGTCGCCGGTG
>JBBSOM010000416.1:0-3896 GCA_038259715.1 Longimicrobiales bacterium | reverse complement strand
GTCGCTGCTCAGCCAACGGATCGGCGGGCGCCTCCGGGCGGAGGAGATCGCTCCGATCAAGTTGGCTTTCCTGCCGGATGAGCTTGGCGTCGACCTGCGCCTCACCGCGGAGGGCCTCGACGCCGGCGAGGCCGAGCGTCGGTTCGATGACATCGAGTCGGCCCTGCGGGACATCTTGGCGCCGTGGCGCTTCGAGGCTCCGGAAGGGGACCTGGCCGAGGCGGTCACCGCGGCGCTCCTCGACCGGGGCAAGACGTTGGGCTTGGCCGAGAGCTGCACGGGAGGTCTCGTGGCGAAACGCCTGACCGACCGGGCCGGGGCTTCGCGGGTGCTGCTCGGCGGCGTCGTGGCGTACGCCGACTCCGTGAAAACGGGCGTGCTCGGCGTCGATCCTGCGGAACTCGAAGCTCATGGAGCCGTTTCGGAGCCCGTGGTTCGGCGCATGGCCCTCGGCGTCGCCGAAGCGCTCGGGGCGGACGCGGGCATCGGGATCACCGGGGTCGCCGGCCCGGACGGGGGAACGCCCGCCAAGCCGGTTGGCACCGTTTGGTACGCCGCCGCGCTCGACGGGAAGGTCGTGGCCCGCGTCGAACGTTTTCCCGGAGATCGGCGTTCGGTGCGGGAACGCGCGGCGCAGGCGGCGCTCATGCTCCTTCTGCGCGTCCTCGAGGGGACGCCGCCTGACAGGGTCGACGACACCAGGGGCTGAACCAACCTGCCCATGGATGGTATCTTCAACGGCCGGAACGCACCCGACCACCCAGCGGCAACCCCGGAGATCAGGTAACGATGACCGATTCGGCACCGAAGACGGACGAGACCGAGCCCACCAAGGGAGCCGCCAGCCAGGCCCATCCGGCGAGCGCGTCTTCTTCCGCCCCCGACGGCGATCCCTCCGCCGGAGGCTTTGGCGATCTCGACCGCGAGGGCGGCGACGGACTCGACGACGAGAGCGGCGAGCAGCTCGACGCCGAGATCCTGGCGCTCCGGGAGGAGTTCTCCGACTTGAACGATCGACACCTGCGGCTCGCCGCGGAATTCAACAACTATCGCCGGCGCGTCGAGTCGGAGCGCGCGGACCTCTGGTCCCGGGCACAAGCCGACGTTTTGTCCAAGGTCCTGGACGTTCTCGACGACGTGCACCGTGTGGCGGGGCTCGACCTCGGCAACGCGACCGTCGAGAACATCATGGAGGGCATCGACCTGGTCGATCGCAAGTTCCTACGGATTTTGAGCGACCTCGGGGTCGAGATCCTGGATCCCGCGGGGAAGCGCTTCGATCCCGAGACCATGGAAGCGATCCTGCGCGTCCCCGCCGAGGCCGAGGAAGACGACGAGCACGTCGCCCAGGTGTTCCAGAAGGGCTATGCGCTCAAAGGCGTCCTCATCCGGCCTGCTCGGGTGAGCGTCTACAAGAACGACTGACACCCGACCATGGCTGCCGCGAAAAAGGACTACTACGAGGTTCTCGGGGTCTCGGACAAGGCGTCGCCGGACGAGGTCAAGAAAGCCTACCGCAAGCTCGCCAAGCAGTACCATCCCGATGCGAACCACGAGCCCGGCGCTGCCGATCGCTTCAAGGAAATCGGCGAGGCGTATTCGGTGCTGTCCGACGCCGACAAGCGCAAGCAGTACGACAACATGCGCAAGTTGGGGGCGTTCGGAGGCTTCGGTGGCGAGGGTCGGCCGTCAGCGGGAGCGCGTGGCGGGGGAACGCCTGGCGGCTTCCAGTCCGACCCCGGATTCTCCTTCGACGACCTGCAGGGCGGCTTCGGCAACATCTCCGACCTGTTCAGCTCCCTCTTCGATATGGGCAAGAAAGGGCAGCCGGGAGGGCGCAAGCGGGGTCCTTCGAAGGGACAGAACGTCGAGTACGTCGTCGAGATTCCGTTCCTGACGGCGGTGAACGGCGGGCGGATCACGGTGGATGTCGCGATCACGGAAGACTGCGCGACGTGCCACGGGTCCGGGGCGAAGCCCGGCACGCAGCTCCGGACGTGCGCAGAGTGCGGCGGCTCAGGCCACGTCGCGTTCGGTCAGGGCGGCTTCGCGGTGAAGCGACCCTGTCCGGCGTGTTTCGGGCGAGGGACGATTCCCGAAACGCCCTGCCCGTCGTGCGAGGGTCGAGGTACGGTGCGGCAGCAGCGGAAGCTCCAGATCAACGTGCCTTCCGGCGTCGAGACCGGGTCGAAGGTCCGCCTCTCGGGCCAGGGCGAGCGTGGGCGCGAAGGGGGACCAGCGGGCGACCTGGTCATCACGTTCAAGGTCGAACCGCACCGTTTCTTCCGGCGCGAAAGCCTCGACATCCACGTGAGCGTGCCGATCAACATCGTGCAGGCCACGCTCGGCTCGAAGATCCGTGTCGGTACGATTCGAGGAAAGAAGGTCGTTCTGCGTATCCCCAAAGGCACCCAGACGGGGACGAAATTCCGGATCCGGGGGCAGGGGGTCGTGAAGGGAGAGCGAACCGGCGACCAGTACGTCGAGGTGCGCATCGAGGTGCCCGACGAGTTGAGCGACGAGGAAGTGAAGGCGATGGAGGGCTTTGCCGAGGCTACCGGCCTGAAGCACTGACGCGGCCCCGGTCCGCCGATGCCGACATCGTCCGACTCGCGCAGACGATCCGGCCGCCTCCCAGCACCCGGTCGCCGCGAAAGACCACGGCGCTCTGTCCGGGCGTGACCGCGCGGACCGGCTCGTCCAACTCGAGCGTGAGCGCCGCTCCGATGTCGACGACCCGAGCGCCTACGTCGGGTGCCCGGTACCGCAATTGGACGCGCACGGCCTCGCCGGCCGGCGGCGCATCGGTCAGCCAGTTCAATTCAGCGATCTCGACGGTGTCCGCGCACAGTTCGTCGCGCGTGCCCACCACCACCTCGCGTGTGTCCGGACGGATCTCCAGCACGAAGACCGGCTCTTCGAAGCCCCCCCCGAGACCCTTGCGCTGGCCGACGGTGAAGCCCGCATAGCCCGGGTGCTCGCCGAGCACGTTGCCCGCCCGGTCCACCAGCGGACCGGGTTCGAGCGCCGCATGAACGGGCCCGAGTCGCTTCTTGAGGAGATCGCGATAGTCTCCCGTGGGCACGAAGCAGATCTCCTGGGACTCGGGCTTCTCCGCGGTGGCCAACCGGAGCGCGCGGGCACGGTCCCGCACCTCGGGCTTGGTCAACGTCCCGAGCGGGAAGTGCAAGAGGGGGAGCATGTCCTGGGGCAGGCCCCAGAGGAAGTAGCTCTGGTCCTTGGCCGAATCGAGGCCTCTCAGGAGCGCCGAACCCTCGGGCCCGTGTTCGGAGCGGACGTAGTGACCCGAGGCGATGGCGTCGCACCCGAGCGCACGGCCTCGCCGGAGCAGGTCGCGGAACTTCGTGTTCGAGTTGCAGCGTACGCATGGGTTCGGGGTGCGGCCGCGAGCATACTCGGCCACGAAGTCGTCGATGACGTCCCGGGTGAAGGCCTCTTCGACGTCGAATACGTAGTGCGGAATCCCGAGCGCGACGGCTACGCGCCGCGCGTCCGCGATCCCGTCCAGCCCGCAGCAGGTCTTGCCGCTCGCCGGCGTCCCCGAGTAGCAGAACGTCTTCATGGTGACGCCCACGACGTCGTGACCCTGTTCCACCAGGAGGGCCGCCGCGACCGAGGAGTCCACCCCTCCCGACATCGCTACGAGCACACGGCTCATGCGGCTTCTCCCCCGGCGCCGAGCCGCCGGAGCACGGTGAGGGTGGCTTCCGCCGCGCGCGCCACGTCGTCCAGGGTGGTGGTGCGCCCGAGCGAGAAGCGCACGGTGGCGTGCCGGTCGTCGGCGCCGGAGAGCGCGGCGATCACGTGGCTCGCCGTTGCGGCGCCGCTGTTGCAGGCCGACCCTCCGGATGCGGCGCTGCCCTCCAGATCGAGCG
>JBBSOM010000415.1:0-3913 GCA_038259715.1 Longimicrobiales bacterium | reverse complement strand
GGATTGTCGGTGACCTTGTACGGAGCCGGGTCGGTGTGCTCCGTATCGGGCGTCGAGACCCGTCGGGGACCCATGATGCCCATGTGCAGCCAAAAGGACGACGACCCCGGACCTCCGTTGTATGAGAACGTGATTGGGCGGTGGCTCTCGTCCTGAACGCCGCTCCGCTCATACGACGTGTAGTACATCTTGCCCGTCGGCTTCTGGTGTTCGTCGCGCAGGATGATGCTCCCGACCGTCGCGTCGTAGTCGACGGTCTGTCCTCCCACCTGGACCGAGTGATGACTGCGCCAGTACTGCGGCACAGTATCGTTTTCAGCGGCTGAGTCCTGGCTTCGGTCGGCGGTTCGTCCCGGCGTCTGGGCGGAGAGCGCCGAGGGCGCCGCGAGGAGAAGTCCGGCGAGCGCGACCGCAGTGAGCGTCTTCATGATCCCTTCTTCCCGGTGAGGTGCGGGCCCGGGGCCTCCGGCCCACGGTGGGAACGCACGTCGAAGATGGACAGGTCCGGGATCCCTTGCAATCGCTTTCCCGCATTGCCGCGCGCGTAGTCGCCGGATAGGATGCGGGGAGTCCACCTCAACCCCCAGGGAGTTCATGGCCCAACGTCCTTCGCGTGTGGACCGCCGCGGCTTCGTCCGTACCGCCGTCGCGCTCGGCGCCGGAGCCGCAGCGCTCGGGAGCCTTCCCCGGCAGGCCGTGGGCGCCGCGGGGGGCGACTATCGAGGGCGACCCGTGATCATCACGAGCCACACCAACGAGACCGGGCATGAGGCGCTGAGCCAGGCGTGGCCGATCCTGGAGTCGGGAGGGCGCGCCATGGACGCGGTCGAGCGGGGCGCCAACGTCATCGAGGTGGACCCTGAGGATCACTCGGGCCTGCCCAACCTCGACGGCGTGGTCCAACTCGACGCCTCCTGCATGGACGGTCGGACCTACAATGCCGGCTCGGTGGGTGCGATCGAAGGCATCAAGACGCCCTCCTCCGTGGCGCGCCTGGTCATGGAACGGACGGACCATGTCATGATCGTGGGTCGGGCAGCGACCGAGTTCGCGAAGTCGTTCGGCTTTGCGGAGGAGGACCTGATGACGCCGGAGTCGCGGGAAATCTGGTTGCGGTGGAGGGAGAACCATGATCCGGCTGATTTCTGGGGGCCCCCGGAACACCTCCGGGGAAATGGGAGTGACGCTCCGTCCGATGCGTTGAGGGACCGAACGATCCAGTATGAACACGGGACGACGAACGTCCTCGCCGTTGACGCCAACGGCGACATCGCGGGCATCACCACCACGAGCGGCTACTCCTGGAAGTTGCCTGGACGGGTTGGCGATTCACCGATTATCGGCGCGGGACTCTACGTCGACAACTCCGTGGGCGCCGCGGGGGCGACCGGGCGGGGCGAAGACGTGATCAAGTCATGTGCGTCCTATTTCATCGTCATGCGCATGCGCGAGGGTCGCACGCCACAACAGGCCTGCGAGGATGCGGTCGAGATGATCGTCGATCGGTACCGGGCCATCGGCAACGACTACGTTCCAGGGGAGAAGTTCGTGGCGATCGACAAGTCGGGGGAATACGGGTGCGCGTCGATGGGCTCTGGAGATGGCGCTCCCCGACTCACCGTTCGACACGCCGACGCGCTCGAAGTCTACGCGGGGGCGGCGCTCTATCCGTCCAGGAGTTGACCGTACGTGAATCACCGTGGACCTGGAACGCGCCGGATCGGCGAGGAACTGCATCGGGACGTCCGTAGCAAGGGGCATGAAGCCCTTCTGGCGATGCTGCGTACGGCTGATGTCGCCAAACAACTGTTCTCGGACATCTTCGAGCGTGAAGGGGTGACCTTCCAGCAGTACAACGTGCTCCGGATCCTTCTCGACAGTGGCCCTCAAGGGCTTCCCACACTCGACATCGGGGAGCGGATGATCGAGCGCACTCCGGGGGTCACGCGGATCGTGGATCGCCTGGAAAGCAAGGGCTGGGTATCCCGGACGCGGGGCACCGAGGACCGGCGGAAGGTATGGTGTCGCATTACGGAGCAGGGGCTGCTGCTGCTCGACCGACTCGGGGGTCCCGTCGCGCGAGCGGACGATGATCTCTTCCGTAGCTTGCGACCGGAGGAGATCGATCAGTTGATCGACTCACTGGATACGCTCCGCGCCCGTATCACCGATCCTTCCGCCGGTCCGGGGCGTCCCGGGGAAGCGATCCGGGCCGCCAACAAAACAGGCAGGTAGGAAGGGAGTGCCCGGGTTCAAATTCCACGACGCGCCGCGCTTTCCCCGCGGCTTCCGCTGCTCGTCGGCTCACTGCGGCATCAAAGCAGAGGGCACCGACCTGTCCCTTTTCGCATCCGATGTACCGGCAAGCGCCGCGGCGGTTTTCACCCGCAACCTGATTCCCGGCGCCCCCATCGTGGTCGGACGGGAACTGATCGGGACAGGTCGACTCCAGGCCGTGGTCGTGAACAGCCGGGTGTCGAACGTCGGAACGGGGGAGGAGGGGGTACGGCGGGCGAGACGCATGGGCGCGGCCGCGGGGGCGGCGCTGGACATCGACGCCCGTCTGGTGCTCATGAGCTCGACCGGCGTGATCGGAGTGCCGCTGCCGATCGAAAAGATCGAGACGGCACTGCCCGGTCTGGCGGCCCGACTCCAGGACGACCCGATGGTCGGTGCGCTTGGCATCATGACCACCGACACGCACCCCAAGGCGATCTCGCTCGCGGTGGGCGACGCCGCGACGCTGACGGTGGTGGCGAAGGGTTCAGGCATGATCGAGCCGAATATGGCCACCATGCTCGCCTTCGCCTTCACCGACGCGGAGTTCGATTCCGCCACGCTGGACCGTGTCCTGCGCGCGACCGTCGATGAAACCTTCAACATGCTTTCGATCGACACGGACACGAGCACCTCGGATACGTGCGCGTTGCTGGCCAACGGAATGGCGGGGCCCGTCGACGAGACGCTGTTCGCCGCTGCGCTCCGCGAGGCCTTCAGGCGCATGACGGAAATCCTGGCCCGTGATGGGGAAGGGGCCACGACGCTTGTGCGCGTCACCGTGGGCGGCGCGGCCGACCGCGCCGAGGCACGCCTCATCGCCAAGTCGCTGGTCAACTCGCCCCTCGTCAAGACGATGATCTTCGGGGGTGATCCCAACGTCGGTCGCATCCTCATGGCCGTCGGCAAGTGCTTCGACTGCCGGGTGGATCCGGCGCTCATCTCGGCTGCGATCTGTGGTGTCGACGTGCTGCGCGGTGGCGTACGGACAGACTTCGACGAAGCCGCCGTGAGAGGATCCCTTCGCGAGGATCCGGTCGATATCGAGGTAGACCTGGGCCTCGGAGAGGGGAGCGCCCGCGCCTGGGGGTGCGACCTTACGCATGGATACGTGGACGAGAACGCCGCTTACTATTCGAGTTGATGCGAGGCGTCGGGCCGTCACCTGTTCACCGCAGTGGCACGAACATTGTACCTTAAATTGCTGAAGGGGCCGGGGCCTTTCGTGCCCTCGGTCACACGACTTCAGGCCGTCGCACGGGGGGTGGCTCCGTGCGGTGGCCGCCGTATCTCAGCCACCACCTGACAGGACGATCCGATATGAAGCGCTTTACGACCCTCTCCCTCGCCGTCATTCTGGCGGCATGTGGAGGTGGAGAATCTTCCAACCAGGCAGCCACGAGCCAGCCGGCAGCCCAGCAGCCGGCCGCCCAGCAGCCGGCGGCAGCACCCTCTGCGGGGCCCTCGGGCGAGATGACCAAGCCCGCGTGGTATACGCAGGACGATGCAGCCAAGACGGTCCACCTGACCATCACCGCCGGTGAGACCGACGCTCTCAACCACTGGAACTACAACGGCGCCCACAACGGGAACATGGCCATCACCGTTCCCGAGGGTTATGCCATCACGATCGATT
>JBBSOM010000414.1:0-3922 GCA_038259715.1 Longimicrobiales bacterium | reverse complement strand
CGGCGTGGGCGTGGGGGGTGGTGCTGGTGTTCCCCCTGGTGTTCGGCTTTCGGTAGGGGGACATCCCGGCGCTTGGGCCTCAGAGCGCCTCGATCTCCATCTCCACGGCGGCCCATTTCTCCGTCCAGGCATCGACGGACACCTGCATCTCGGCGCGTTCCTCCTGCAGCCGAGCGACCTCCTCCGGCGGCGTCGTTTCGAAATACCCCGGCTTGCAGAAGGCCTGGTCGATCTCGGCGACGCGGGCCTCGGTGGCCTCGATGCGTTCGGTCAGGGCGTCCTGATTCCGGGTCAGCCGGTTCCGCGTCACATCGGGCTCGACCGCGGACGGCTTCGGTTCCCGGGCGCGACCGTTCCGCTCACCTCCCGACTTCCTGCTCTGCTTCTCCGTGCGCGCCTTGAGGACCACCGAATCCGCATCCAGGTGGTCATCCCCACAGTCGTGGACATACTCGTCGTAGGTCCCGAGGTAATCCCTCACTTCATCCCGCTTGATCTCGACCACACGGGTCGCCAGAAGGCTCACGAACCAGCGGTCGTGGGAGACCAGGATGAGCGTGCCGTCGAAGTTCTCCAGACCCTTCACGAGGGCTTCGATGGATTCGAGATCCAGGTGATTCGTGGGCTCGTCGAGGACGAGGACGTTGGGCTTCTCCATGGCCAGTCTGCTGAAAACCAGGCGGGCGGCTTCGCCACCTGAAAGCGTGCTCAACTTCTTCGCGCCGTCGTCGCCGGAGAAGAGCATCATGCCCATCTGGCCGCGCACGAAGCCACGGTCCTTCCCCGGGCAGAAATTCCACAGCCACTCCTCGGCGGTGCGGGACGTATCCTTGAAGTCCTCCTTGTGGTCCTGCGCGAAGTACCCGGTATGGGTCTCGTAACCCCAGGTCACTTCGCCGGCGTCGGCCTCCAGATCCCCCATGATGATCTTCAGAAGGGTGGACTTCCCGATGCCGTTCGGCCCCATGATGGCGAGGCGATCTCCGCGACGGACCTCCAGGTCCACTCCGTGGAGGACCTCGTTGTCCCCGAAGGCCTTGCGGATTCCCTCGATCCTCAGGACCTCCTTGCCGCTCGGCCGCCGAGGCTCGAAGCGGAACTTCGGGTACCGCCGCGAGCTTCCCGGCAGCTCTTCGAGTTCCGCGGCCTTCCGTTCGATGACCTTCATCTTGCTCTGGGCCTGGCGCGCCTTGCTGGCCTTGGCCTTGAAGCGGTCCACGAAGTCCTGGTGGTGGGCGATCTCGCGCTCGCGCCCGGCGATCTGCTTTTCCCGACGCTCGCGGTCCTCGACCTTCGCCTTCAGGAAGTAGGAGTAGTTCCCCTTGTAGAGCGTCACCGTCGCGTAGTCCACGTCCAGGATGTCCGTGACCACGTTGTCCAGGAAACGGTGATCGTGGGAGATCACCACCACCGGGCCGGTGAAGTCACGCAGGAACTTCTCCAGCCAACGGATGGACAGGATGTCGAGGTGATTCGTGGGCTCGTCGAGGAGCAGAACGTCGGGATCGCTGGCGAGAACCTGCGCCAGGAGAACGCGAAGTCTGAAGCCGCCGGAGAGCGTCGACAGGGAACGACGATGCACGGCCGCGGGAATCCCGAGACCCTCGAGAATCTCCGCGGCGCGCGCTTCGGCCGTGTAGCCGTCCAGGTGTTGGACGATCTCCTCGAGTTCCCCGAATCGGTCGACGTCGAAGTCGGACTCGGCCCTGGCCAGGATCGCCTCCTTCTCCACCATCGCGTCCCACAACTCGCCGTGACCCATGAGCGTCACGGCCATCACCTCCTCGTCTTCGTAGAGGAACTGGTCCTGTCGGAGGACGCCGAGGCGTAGGCTCTTCGGGATCGCGACGTGGCCGTCGCTGGAATCGAGGTGCCCGCTCAGCACGTTGAGGAGCGTCGTCTTGCCCGACCCGTTCGCGCCGATGAGCCCATAGCGCTGCCCGGCGTTGAGCTGGAACGAAGCGTTCGCGAAGAGCGTGCGATCGCCGAACTGCTTGGAGAGGTTGGATACCGAGATCATAGGACCGGGAATGTATGAAGATTGTGCCTACAGCGGGGGGCCGGCGTCGGCCAGGCGATGAAGTGTGGAACCCGCCCGCCTTGACCGGAAGGCCGCGGGA
Source organism: Longimicrobiales bacterium (assembly GCA_038259715.1). GTDB lineage: Bacteria > Gemmatimonadota > Gemmatimonadetes > Longimicrobiales > Gaopeijiaceae > SZUA-318. Next base: position 1,802 of record JBBSOM010000414.1, on the reverse strand, counting down.
ACGGACCTTGCGCCCTTGGCCGTCGGCGGGGCCCACCCGCCGATCGGCGCCATGGCACGCGACTGCTGGAATCCAACGGGTGGGGGCGAATGTCAGATCAATCAGGTCAACCAGGCCAAAAGGAAGAATGGGGATCCCGGCTCGGGGTCATCCTCGCGGTTTCCGGGTCCGCGGTCGGTCTCGGCAATTTTCTGCGCTTCCCCGGTCAGGCCGCCGCCAACGGTGGCGGGGCGTTCCTGATTCCCTACTTCTGCGCTCTTGTCCTTCTGGGCATTCCCATCTGTTGGGCGGAGTGGGCCATGGGGCGCTATGGGGGGCGTAAGGGCTTCCACTCCTCACCCGCGATCATGGGGGTCATCGGCAAGGGGAAATTCTTCCGCTACGGCGGTGTCATCGGCGTGCTGATCCCGCTGGCCGTTTCCTTCTACTATACGTTCATCGCGTCGTGGTGCCTGGGGTATTTCTATGCGTACCTCACGGGCTCCATGGGCATCGACCCTTCCCTGCCCATTTCCGCCCAGACGGCTGCCTCGGCCAACTTCTACAACGCGTTCTCCGGCAACGACAGCAACGGGCTCATCTTCGGCGCCCTACCCATTCCGACCGTGGTGTTCTGGGCCGTGGCGTTCGGGTTGAACATCTACCTGATCCAGCGAGGGATTTCCAAGGGGATCGAGAAATTCGTGTCCCTCGCCATGCCCATCATGGCGGTGTGCGCGCTCATCGTCCTGGTCCGTGTGCTCACCCTCGGGACGCCGGACCCGGCGTTGCCGAACCAGAATGTGATGGGTGGGCTGGCCTACATGTGGAACCCGGACTTCAAGGCTCTGGCCAACGCTCAGACGTGGCTCGCCGCGGCAGGCCAGATCTTCTTCAGCATCTCCGTGGGCTTCGGCATCATTATGAACTACGCCTCCTACGTGAAGCAGGACGACGACATCGCGCTGTCCGCGCTCACCGCGGCCGCCACCAATGAGATCTTCGAGGTGAGCTTCGGAGGCCTCATCACGCTGACGTCTTCCTTCGTATTTCTGGGGCTGAGCGGAACCATCGCGGCGGTGTCGACGGGGACCTTCGGGCTCGGTTTCCAGACCCTCCCGGTGGTCTTCGCGCAGATGGGCGTCTTCGGGCCCGTGGTGGGAGCGGTCTGGTTCTTCATGCTCTTTCTCGCCGCGGTGACCAGTTCGGTTTCCATGTATCAGCCGGCCGTGGCCTTCCTTCGGGAGTCGCTCGGGGTCGATCGGAATCGCGGGGTGCTGTACGTAGTGGCGTTGTGTCTCGTCGGGTCGTTCTTCGTGGTCTACTTCACGGAGGGCTCGGTCTTCTGGGCCACCCTCGACTTCTGGGCGGGGACGTTCCTGATTCTGATCCTGGCCATGCTCGAGATCATCGCGTTCTCATGGATCTTCGGCATCGACGCCGGGTGGAAGGAAATCCATCACGGCTCCCAGATCAGGCTCCCCGGGATCTTCCGCTTCGTCATGAAGTGGGTGGCCCCGGTCTACCTGCTCGTCATCCTCATCGCGTTCTCGATCCAGAATCTGCCCGACAACATCGCGCAGATCCGCCAGCAGCCCCTGGCCCAGCTCGCCCTGGCCCTTCTGGCGTTCATGCTGGTGATCCTGCTCTGGTGCGTGCGCATCGGGGAACGGCGTTGGCGCGCGGAAGGGCTCGATCTCGACGGACAGGAACACAACGCTCGCATGCCCGGCGTGGCAGGAGGCGACTGATGGACGACTTGAAGCTCACCCTGGGCGGTTGGGTGCTCCTGGTCGGCTCCCTGACCTTTGTATGGGTGCTGG
>JBBSOM010000413.1:0-3923 GCA_038259715.1 Longimicrobiales bacterium | reverse complement strand
CCACCCCCTCGCCGACAAGAGACCCTTGGCTTCAAGCTCACACGAGAACCCGATCGCGGTCTATAGCGCGATGGCCGCGAACTTCGTCATCGCCGTCGCCAAGTTCTGGGTGGCGGGGATCACGGGCAGTTCCGCGCTTCTGGCGGAGGGCTTCCATTCCGTCGTGGACACGGGCAACCAGGCACTCCTCCTCCTGGGGCTGAAGCGGAGCCGGAAGGAGCCCGACGACCTCCACCCGTTCGGCTACGGCCAGGAGCTGTACTTCTGGAGCCTGATCGTCGCGACCCTCCTCTTCGGGATCGGCGGCGGCCTGTCGGTCTACGAGGGCGTGTCGCATATCCTCCATCCGGTCGAAAGTGGCGATCCCAAGTGGAACTACATCGTGCTCGTGGTGGCGGCCGTGTCGGAGGGAACGTCGTTCGCGATCGCGGTGCGTGAGATCTTCAGGGAGCAGGATCCCGGAGAATCCTTCTGGCAAGCGCTCCGCGGCAGCAAGGACCCCTCCGTGTTCATCGTGGTCGGCGAGGACGCGGCCGCGCTGGCCGGCCTCGCGGTCGCCTTCCTGGGCGTCTGGCTCGGGCACGCCCTCGACATGCCGATCCTGGACGGTGTCGCCTCCCTGGTCATCGGACTCATCCTCTGCGTGGTGGCGGTCTTCCTTGCCGTCGAGAGCCGCCACCTCCTCCTCGGCGAGAGCGCGGATGCCGGGATCGTGGCGGACATCCAGGCGATCGTCGCGGCGGATCCGGACGTGCGGCGCTCCCGTCGACCCATGACGATGCACCTCGGGCGCGACAGCGTGCTGCTCAACCTCGATGTCGAGTTCCGTCCGCAGATGGACGCGCGCGAGCTCACCGCCGCCGTGCAGAGACTGGAACGGAGCATCCGGGAACGCGACGCCCGCATCCGGCACATCTACATCGAGGCGGCCGCCTTCACCGGAGGGGACCGGCAGGCGTCACGTTGACCGGCGCACGTCGCCGTACGTCCGACGCGACGCGGATGGGCGGTGTCGATCTCATAGTCCCTCGATCGACGCATGGGAGAGTAGACCGGGCTGGATCAACTCCCGCGTATTCACGAACCCACAACGGACCACACAGACAGGAGAAGCACGATGAGAGTCATGGTGATCGTCAAGGCGAGCGAGCAGTCCGAGGCCGGGATCCTTCCGACGCGCGGATTGCTCGCTGAGATGGGGGACTTCAACGAGGAACTGGTGAAGGCCGGCGTGATGCTCGCGGGCGAAGGGCTCACCGCCAGTTCGGAGGGCGCGCGGGTGACGTTCGAAGGGAAGACGCGGACGGTGGTCGACGGACCGTTCGCCGAGACCAAGGAGCTGATCGCCGGCTTCTGGCTTTGGCAGGTCAAGTCGATCGACGAGGCCGTTGAATGGTTGAAGCGCGCGCCGTTCGATGGCGGGGCGGAGATCGAGATCCGCCGGGTCTCCGAGCCGGAGGACTTCGGCGAGGAGTTCACCCCGGAGCTGCAAGAACAGGAGGAGAGGCTCCGCGCTCGGATCGACGCCAACGCGAGCGAAGGCGCTTGAGCGAGTCCGCCGCGCATCGGGCGATCGATGCGGTCTGGCGGAGTTCCGTAGTTGCTGGGTCCCGTCGACGTCCGAGGGTCGATAGCGCCATCTCAATCGACCCGGAGACCGTCCGCAACGATCACGTACCCGCCATGTGACCCCCTATGAGCCAGATCCGCCGTGCCCCCGACTTTCTCGCCTTCTCCCTGCTCATCGGGTGCGTGAGCCTGGCGTTGCCGCGAACCACCGCAGCGCAAGCCGTGGTCGGCGAACCCGAACCCATCGTCGATCCGGCACTCTACGACGGCATGACCTGGCGTATGGTCGGTCCGTTCCGGGGCGGGCGGGTAACGGCGGTGACCGGAATCGCGGGGGAGCCGCACACCTTCTTCTTCGGCGGTACCGGAGGTGGGGTCTGGAAGACCGGGGACGCGGGAGAACACTGGGCACCCATCACCGACGCATTTCTGACGACCGGCGCCATAGGAGCTATCGACGTGGCGGATTCCGATCCGAACGTGATCTACGTAGGGACGGGATCAGCCTGCATTCGCGGCAACGTTTCGGTGGGACGTGGACTGTGGAAGACGACCGACGGCGGTCACGAATGGAGCTTCGTTGGGCTCCCCGAGTCCGGGGCCGTGGGCTCGCTGGTGGTGCACCCAGACGATCCGGATCTGGTGTACGTCGCCGCCTTGGGTCATCCGTTCGGAAAAAATCCCGAACGGGGCGTCTACCGTTCGAGAGACGGAGGAGAGAGTTGGGAGAACGTGCTCTTCCTGAACGACTCCACAGGGGCGGTGTCGCTCGCCATGAACCCGCGCAATCCGCGCGTCATCTACGCCGGTATGTGGCGGGCGGAGCGGAAGCCGTGGACGCTGATCTCAGGAGGTATGGAGGGCGGCCTTTACAAGACCACCGACGGCGGGGACAACTGGACGAAACTAGGTGGGGGCCTACCAGAAGGGCTCGTGGGCAAGGTGACGGTGACCGTCTCAGGCGCGAATCCGGACCGGGTGTGGGCCATGGTCGAGGCCGAGCCCGGCAACGGGCTCTACCGGTCCGACGACGGCGGCGGGACATGGACCTTCATGAACGGAGAATCCCGACTCGTGGGGCGAGCTTTCTACTACCAGCACGTGATCGCCGATCCGAGCGATGAGAACACCGTCTATGTCTTGAACACGCAATTCTACCGCTCGGTGGACGGGGGTCGCACTTTCGCTGCGATCCCGGTGCACCACGGCGACGTCCACGATCTGTGGATCAATCCAACCGACCCGGACCTCTTCGTCGTGGGCGACGACGGTGGCGCCGAGGTGTCGCTCAACGGCGGCAAGACGCTGTCGGGCGTTTACAACCAACCCACGGCCGAACTGTACGACGTCGTGGTCGACAACGGCCATCCATATCGGCTCTACGGGGCTCAGCAGGACAACTCGACCATCGGCGTGCCCGCGTTCCGGAGCAACAACAACCTGCGGCCGCAGGAGGCCTGGTCGTACGCGGCCGGATGCGAGGTGGGCCCCGTCGCCCTCGACCCTGACGATCCCTCGGTGATCTGGTCCGGATGCTATGGGGGGGTCATCAATCGATGGGACCGCACGACGGACGTGCGGCGGAATCTCAGCCTCTATCCGGAGAACCAGGATCGGGCCCCGAAGGACCTTCGCAACCGCTTCCAGTGGATCGCTCCGATCGTGATGGATCCTCTCGATCCCAAGACGGTCTACCACGCATCCCAGTATGTGCATCGGACGAGGGATGGGGGGCTCACCTGGGAGACTATCTCGCCCGACCTGACCACCAACACGCCGGAGCAGCAGGAGTATCCCGGAGGGCCGATCCACTCGGACCATACCGGGGTGGAGGTGTTCAACACCATCTTCGCGCTGGTCCCGTCGCCTCACGAGCGGGGAACGATCTGGCTGGGTTCGGACGACGGGCGGGTGCATGTCACACGTGACGATGGCGCGACCTGGATCGATGTCACGCCGCCGAAGATGCCCCGCTACGGCACGGTCAGCCGCATCGAAGTGTCCCCTCATCGGGAGGGGCGGGCCTTTCTCGCGGTGCACCGCTACCGCCTGGACGACTGGCGCCCCTACATCTTCCGAACGGACGACTTCGGTGCGAGTTGGACGCTACTCACCGACGGTCACAACGGAATCCCGGCGGATCACTGGGTGCGCGTGGTACGGGAGGACCCCGTGCGGGAGGGGATGCTCTACGCCGGAACGGAGTTCGGCTTGTTCGTCTCGTTCGATGACGGAGCGCGCTGGCAGCCGCTACAGATGAACCTGCCGGCGACGCCCATCATGGATCTGAAGGTGGCCCACGGCGACCTCGCCGTGGCCACACAGGGACGCTCGTTCTGGGTGTTGGACGACCT
>JBBSOM010000412.1:0-3923 GCA_038259715.1 Longimicrobiales bacterium | reverse complement strand
ATCCATCACCTTCCCCGAGAGTCTTTTCTCGAGGAGTTCCGACGATACGGAGGCATGCCGGCCGACGGACGGGTCTCTGAAGAGTTGGTGGAACTTCTCCTTCCTGCCCTCCGCGCCGACATGCGTATGCATGAGCAGTACGACTTTGCCGAGGAGACGCCCCTGGACGTGCCCCTGGCCGCTTTCGGGGGCCGCGACGACCCGGAGGTCGATCGGGAGGAGTTGATGGCGTGGTCCGAGCACACGACGGCCGGGTTCCTCCTGCGGCTCTTCCCGGGTCGTCACTTCTATACCGTGGAAAGCCGTGGCGAACTCCTCGCCACCATTTCCGGACTCCTGGGAAATCTCCTGACCTGACCGGTCACGGAAGACGCGAGCGACCCGTCAGTGCGCCGCTGGCACGATTCCTCCGATTATTATGTCGAGCACAGCGTCCCGGAGCGGGTAGGGTCCGCCCTCTTCGGGAAGGCCGTGCCACTCGGTCGTGGCCACGACGAGCATGTTCAGGCGAGGAACGACGTAGATGAATTGACCGCCGTAGCCCCACGCGAAATAGGCCTTCTGCTCCCGGTCGATCCACCAGAGGAAGCCGTAGGTCATCGCGGAAATGGGACCGGCGGAGAGGCTCCATGAATAGCGCGGCAGGGTGACGTCCCTGATCCAGTCGGACGGAGCTACGGCGAGGGTTCCGGACTGACCGTGCTGGAGCATGAGTTGCCCCAGGCGGGCCAGGTCACGGGCACGCAGGTCGAGGCCGGCTCCTCCGTTGACGCGGCCGTCGCTGAGGGGTTCCCACGCGCGTTTCCGGATACCGAGAGGGCCGAACAGAACCTCATCGGCGTAGTCGGCGAGGGGGCGGCCCACCGCTTCCTCGAGAAGCACGCCAAGGAGGTAGACGGCGGCTGAATTGTAGACAAAAGCGGTTCCCGGATCCTGAACGAGAGGGCGAGCGAGGAGGAAGCCCACGTGGTCGTCGGAGAGGATCCACTGCTCGTAGTCGCTGAGCGTGCCTTCGTTCCACTCGAAACCGCCACTCATGGTCAGAAGGTCCCGAATGGTGATCTTCTGTTGTTCGGGTCGAAGCAGGAACTCCGGCGGGGTCAGGAAGTCGCCGATCGATTGATCGATATCGCGGAGTTCTCCACGGTGGAGCGCAATGCCGACGAGGAGCGAGACCACGCTCTTGGTGACCGACCGAACGTCCGCGAGGGTCTCCTGGTTCGTTCCAGCGTAGTAGCGCTCGAGGATCAACTTTCCGTTCCGCACCACGACGAGGCTCCGCATCCTGGGAATCTCGCCCGCCTGATCGCCGGCGCGGGTCAACGCCTCGCCGTCCACGGCCTCGTCGGACGGCCGAGCCACCTCCAACGGACGCGACAGATCGAGCGGGGTGGGCGCGACCGGGAACGTGGGGGTGTGCTCGCACGCCGCGAGAACGACCAGGAACGCGGCCGTCAGGAATCGCAGAAACAGCGATCGTGGCGTGGGCAATTTCGACGGGATCGGCACTCCTGTGGTACAGTGCCGCGTGCGCCGGGTTTCACGCGGCACCAGGGTGACACGGCGCTGGCCGACGGCGGCGACAGCCCATCCCCCTGGGCGCGGGCTGGCCGGCCGCGGCGTGGTCCGAGCGACGATTGCGGATACCCGGGCCCGCACCCGCTCACGACGTCCCCCCGCAGGACCCCGGGAGACGCCTCCGAGCGAGGGCCACGCCACGGACGGCCAGCCCGATACCACCACCAACCTCGGCTGTCGCCGTCGGCGCCCGACCCTACCGGCCGAACGATCGCTTCAGTGCCGCCCGTGCGGCGTGGAAGCCGCACATCCCGTGCACGCCACCACCCGGCGGGGTCGACGCGGAGCAGATGTACAGGTCCTTCACGGGCGTCGACCAGGGTGACATCGACAACACCGGGCGTGCGAGCATCTGCCGCAGCGTAGGCGCGCCGCCGTTGACGTCGCCGCCGACCAGGTTCGCGTCCCACGCCTCCAGGTCCGCCGGCGTGCGCACGCTGCGCGCGAGCACGCGGTCATGGAAGCCGGGCGCGAAGCGCTCGATCTGCGCCTCGATCGCCTGGGTTGCGTCGCCGCTCCATCCGTTGGGGACGTGGCAGTACGCCCATGCGGTGTGTTGTCCGGCGGGTGCGCGGGTCGGGTCGAACAGACTCGGCTGCGCCAACAACACGAAAGGGCGAGGGTGCGCGCGACCAAGCCACGGATACGCCTCGGCTTCGGCGATCTCGTCGAACGTGCCGCCGAGGTGGACGGTGCCCGCCCGTGCGCACGCCTCCGCCCGCCAGGGGATCGGCGCCCCGAGCGCCCAGTCGACCTTGAACGCGCCGGGACCGTAGCGCCAGCGCTCGAGGGACGACCGGTACCGGGCCGGGAGGGCGTCCCCACCCACCGCGAGGATCTGGCGTGGCGTCAGGTCGAGCAGGACCGCATGGGCGTCGCCGACCTCGTCGAGGCTCCGCACCGGCGCGTCGCACTCGATGACGCCGCCCAGCGACGTGAGGTGCGCCGCCAGCGCACGGGTCAGCGCGCCCGCGCCACCGCGAGGGATGGGCCAACCGACGGCGTGGGCGGCCGCCATCAGCACGAGCGCGACGGCCGCGCTGGGGATCTGTTCCAATGGGAGGCCTGAATGCGCGGCGTTGCCCGCCAGGAGCGCGCGCGCCTCTTCGGTGCGGAAGCTCCGGGCCAGCACGCGCGCGGACCGGAGCGCACGCAAGGCGAAGCGCGCCATGAACACCGGGTCGTGGGGCGGGCGAAGGAGCGTGGTGAGCACGTGGTCGGCCAGGGTCGGCCACATACGAACCAGCGGATCGAGCATACGGTGGTATGCGGGACCGTCCGGCCCGAGGCCGTTCGCCGTGGCCTCCAGGGAACGATGCAGCACCGCAACGCCGCCGCCGTCCAGCGGGTGCGCGAGCGGAACGTCCGGATGGATCCACTCCAGGCCGTGGCGTTCGAGCGGGAGGGAGCCGAAGAACGGAGAGCCGATGCCGAGCGGGTAGACCGCCGAGCCCACGTCGTGCCGGAATCCGGGCAGGGTAAGCTCCTCGGTGCGCGCCGCGCCGCCCACCGCGGGCGCCGCTTCCCGCACGAGCACGGTCAGGCCGTGCCGAGCGAGCTCGATCGCCGCCGCGAGGCCGTTGGGCCCGGCGCCGACCACCACCGCGTCGACCGGTCCCGAGCGGGCCATATGCGGTAGTTCAGACCCCCCGTGCGGCGCCGAGTACATCGGTCAACACCCACCAGACCGCGGCGCCGAGCACGGCGGTGGGGATCACCCAGCGGAGCCAACCGACCAGGAAGCGATCCAGAGCGGCCGGCCGGTCGCCGCCGATCTGGCGGAGCAGGTCGCCGCGACGCATGACCCACCCCACCGTGATGACCGACACGACCGCCCCGAACGTCTGACCGCCCGATCCGAAGGTGAGGTCCCACGGGATGAAGACACCCAGGTTGACCATGGGCGGCAACGCGAGAACGAGCGCCGCCGCGCCCACCGTCATGATGCCCTTGCGTCGGGTCCATCCGAGGGCATCCGAGAGCCCGACCACCAGCACTTCGTACGCTGCGATCCCGGACAGGAGGGCCACCCCGCCCAGCGAGCCGAAGAAGAGCACGCCGAAGATCCACCCGCTCGGGATGCGGGCGAACAACTCCGGCATGGTGGCGAACAGGAGGCCCGGGCCGGAGTTCGGCTCGAGGCCGAACGCGAATACCGCCGGGAAGATGGCCAGTCCGGCGAGGAGTCCCGCCAACGTATCTCCGGCGACGGTGAGGACCGCGTCCGTACGCAGCGGAGCTCCGTCCTCGAGGTAGGAGCCGTACGTGACCATGAAGGTCCCGCCGAGCGCGAGCGAGAATACGACCTGGCCGAGCGCCGCCATCGTGACCGAACCCGTGACGTT
>JBBSOM010000411.1:0-3924 GCA_038259715.1 Longimicrobiales bacterium | reverse complement strand
TCTTGATGCCCGGGGGGCTCTGCCGGAGCGCGGTGAGGTACCGGAAGGGCGTCGGGCCGGACCGGGAGGTGTCGGCCCAGTATTCCAGCGTGTCGGGGAGCGCCCGACGGAGGTGCTCCGCATCGGTCGCGGGGCCGCCAATCGGATCCGGCGGACCGCCGTCCGCGGGTGCCGACCTGGACAGCCCCGACCGCCGGACCGGCCCGCCCGGAACCCTCAGCGCCTCCACATCCAGGGCGATCACGTTGAGCGTTGCTCCGTCCTTCTGGAGTCGTCCGCGCACGGCCAGGAAGGGCTCCATGCGCACGACCGAGCGGCAATTTGCGTAGAGGTCGGGCTTGATAATGACGTTCACAGGACCTGCCTCATCTTCCATCAAGACAAAGACATAGCCCTTGGCAGTCCCAGGTCTTTGTCGGGCTGTGACCAGCCCCGCGACCCGGACCGTGGAATGCTGGTCCAACTCCGGGAGGTGGTCGGTGGTGATCGTTCCGGCCGGGAGTTGGTCGCGCAGGAGCGAAAGCGGATGGAGTTCGGCCGAGAAGTGCATCATGCGGTACTCTGCCACCATCCGGTCGGTGGCGCCAAGGTCCGGGAAGGCGAGCCCAGCGTACGGCTCGTCCAGGGCCAGTTCGGTCTGGGCGTGGTCGTCGCGGCCTCCCCGCGCTCGCGCGTGGTCGTGGTCGATCTCGGGGCCGAGCCAGAGCCCGACCTGCCAGAGCAGCTCGCGGCGGGTCAGCCCGAAGCCGTCGAAGCCGCCCACCCAGATCAGGTTCTCCACGGCGGGTCGCTTGAGCGCGGCGGGCGTCCGGCGCAGGAAGTCCCCGAGCGAGCCGTACGGCCCTCGCCGCTTCCGCTCGTCGACGACGTGCTCGGCGATCTCCGCGCCCCATCCCCGCACGAAGCCGAGCCCGATGCGGAGCGCGTCGTCCTCGGGCGTGCACTCCACCGAACTGCGGTTCGCGTTGGGCAGCAGAGTACGGATCCCGTTCCGGCGGGCGTCGCGGCCCAGAGCGTCCAGCGAATAGAAACCCATGGGCTGGTTGTTGAAGAGCGCGACGTAGTACTCGAGCGGGTAGTAGTGGCGCAACCACGCCGACTGGTACGCCAGGAGCCCGAACGCCACGGCGTGCGACTTGGGAAAGCCGAACTCGCTGAACGCCGTGACCTGCTGGAAGACCTCCCGCGCGGTGGTCTCGTCCACCTCGTTGGCGGCCGCACCGTCCCGGAACGCTTCCCAGTGGGCGACCAGCGCCTCCCTGGAGCGCTTGCGACTCATGGCGCGGCGCAGGCTTTCGGCCTGACCGTCGCTGAAGCCCGCCAGTGCCTGGCAGACGGTGAGCACCTGGTCCTGGTAGATGATGACCCCGAGCGTCTCGGCCAGCGGGCCTTCGAGGAGTGGGTGCGGGTAGGGGATCGGGAAATCCGGGTTCTCACGGAGCATCTCCCTGCGGCGCACGTACGGGTTCACGGCGCCTCCGACGATCGGACCCGGGCGCACGATCGCCACCTGGATGGCTAATTCTTCGAGATTCCGGGGCCGGGTGCGCCGGATCATCTGGATCTGGGCGCGGCTCTCCACCTGGAAGAGACCCACGTTGTCCCCGGAGCAGATACGGTCGTAGACGACCTCGTCCTGGAGGTCGATACGGGCCAGATCCGGTGTCTCGCCGTGGCGCACGGCGATGAGATCGGCGGCGTCCTCCACGAGCGAGAGCATGCCCAGGGCAAGGAAGTCGATCTTGATGAAGCCCGCGTCCTCGCACGAGTCCTTGTCCCACTGACACAGCACACGCCCCTCCCACGCGGCGGGCTCCAGCGGGACGATCTCTACCAGCGGGCGGCTCGAGATGATCATCCCGCCCACGTGCTGCGAGATGTGGCGGGGCAGTCCGGCGACATCGCCGGCCAACTCGCCGAGCATCTTCCAGAGCGGGGCGTCGGCTCGTTCCTTGAACTCCGGGAGCGACGCGATCTCATCCGCCAGCCCCGACGCCGAACGGTGTTCGGAGAGCTTGGCCAGCTTCTCCAACTCCCCCTGAGGCAGGTCGAGCGCCTTGCCGATCTCCCGTACCGCGCTCCTCAGCCGATAGGTGGGGAAGGTGCACACGAGCGCCGTATGCTCGCGCCCGTACTTCTCGTAGACGCGCAGGATGAGCTGCTCGCGGATGTCGCGCGGGAAGTCGAGGTCGATGTCCGGGACGCTCCGGAGCGCCTCGTTCAGGAAGCGTCCCAGGAAGAGGTTGCTCTTCACCGGATCCACGTGGGACAGGCCGATCAGGTAGCAGATGATCGAGGAGACCGACGATCCCCGGCCCCGGCCCGGCGGCAATCCGGCCTTCGCGCGCGGGGAGTCGGCGCGTACCTTGCGAGCGACCTCCTTGGCCAACTCCATGATGTCCCGGTAGACCAGGAAGAAGCCGCCCAGCCCGTGTAGATCCACCAGCCGGAGTTCGGTGTGCAGGCGCTGCTCCGCGTCGCGCTCCTCGGCGCTCCCCGGTGCATAGCGCTTTCCGATCTCGGCCAGGCAGATGGCCGCCAGCGTCTCGACGGCCCCTCCGCGCGCCGAGCCCTCGAAGTCCGGAAACTCGTAGCCCAGATCCTCGGTGATGTCGAAGGCCGCGCACCGCTCGGCGATGAGCACCGAGTTGGTGAGCGCCTCGGGCCGGGTCGCAAACCGGTGCTGCATCTCCCACGGCTCCGCCAGGTGGAAGAGCCGGTTGGGCCGACGAGCGGCGTGCGCCGCGTCGAGCGTAGCGCGCTTACGGATCGAGACGAGCACGTCCTGGAGCCGCCCGCGCTCGGGGCGGTGGTAGTGCACGTCGCCCGTGGCGACCACGCCGAGTCCCATGCGGCCCGCCAGTCGGGCCAGGGTGCGGTTGCGTTGGGCGTCGCCCTTCACGGCATTGTCCTGCAGTTCCACGAAGACGTTGCCCGGCCCGAAGGCCTGAACGAGCAGGCGCGCGAACGCCTCCCCGTCGGCCGCGGAGGAGTCGAGGGCCGCCCAGAGTGGGCTTTGGCGGCATCCGGTGAGCAGGATCAGACCGCGGGCGTGGGCCAGCAGGGAGGGGAGCGGGAGGCGCGGGTCGGTGCGGGGTGACTCCATGTGCGCCTCGGTGAGGAGGCGGCACAAGTTCGCGTACCCTTCGGGCGTCTCGGCCAGGAGCGTGACGTGGTGACCGCACTCGGGCTCGTCCCGGCCAGGAGAGGAACCGGAAAAGCAGTCCCGCAGCGTGACCTCGGCCCCCGTGATGGGTTGGATGCCCGCCTCATGGGCGTAGCGGGCGAACTCCATGGAGCCGTACAGCCCATTGTGGTCCGTGAGGGCCAGGGCGGGATAGCCGAGCTCCTTGGCACGCAGGACCAGTTCCTCCGGGTGGGAGGCGCCGTCCAGGAAGGAGAAGCCGGAGTGGCAGTGGAGTTCGACGTAGGGGATGCGCATGGGGATCCGGAGGGGACGGTTCGGCGCCAGTGGTTCCCACCCACCTTAACGTTCGGGGGTGGGAAACCGAACATACACCGAAGATTTGGGCGGTGCAATGGACCCAGAGGACTTCCGTGGATCCTATGACGCTGGATACGATCTGGTCGGTGGTGGGACCGAACGGACCGATCGGCCTCGGCAAGTTCTCTGGGTTCCCGCGAACTCCGCGTCGAGGGGCCCCGAGGAGGGCTTCCCGCGGGTCGGTGGACGGTGCCGGGAAGGTTGTCAGGCAGGCAGGCAGGTTGGCTGCGCGGCCCAGGACCACGTTGACGCGGGGGCCGCCGCACGCGCCTTTCAGCTGAAGTGGGTATCCACTTCGCTCGCGTAGCCACTACAGGTTGTGGTTACCGCCCCGGAGCTGATGATACGGGGTGGCCTCGACCTGGACGGCTTGTTGGACGAGGCGGTAGAAGAGCAGGCCACGAGCTTTCGAGGTACGG
>JBBSOM010000410.1:0-3939 GCA_038259715.1 Longimicrobiales bacterium | reverse complement strand
CCGGCCACCACCTCGATGCCGAGGGTCTTCAGGTAGTCGAGGCTGACCGGGTGGAGCGTCGAGTTGAGCGCCTCGTCCTCCTCGCGGCCGGGAAGCTCGGCTCGGGTCCTCCAGCAGCAGTGGGATCCACCGACTTCGTCCATCGGTGCGGTCAGGCCATAGGCGGCGATCCGGACCCCAGGCACCGACCGCACGTGACGCAGGACCGCGTCCATGGTCTCGAGGTAATGTGTGGGACCGTTCGGCTCCGGAAGGTTGAGCGGGACCGTCCAGATGTCGGCGACGTGGAAGCCGGGGTCTTGCGCGCGGACCGCCATGAAGCTGCGCAGGAGGAGCCCAGCGCTCGCCACGAGCACGAGAGACAACGCGATTTCGGCAGTCACCAGTCCGTTGCGCAGCAAAGCGACGCCGCGCCCGGAGGTGTCGGAGCGCCCGCCGCCCCGGAGTTCGTCGGCCACTTCGCGCCCGACCGACCGGAGCGCGGGCAGGAGCCCGAAGATCACAGACGTAAGGGCGGACACCCCGATCGCGAAGGCGAGGACCCGCGGGTCCACGGACACCGCTGCTTGTCGCGGCAGGGCGTCCGGGTTGAGGGCGAGGAAGGTGCGGATTCCGACCCATGCCAGTCCGATCCCGATCATCCCGCCGCCGAGGCCGAGCACGAGGCTCTCGACCAGGAGCTGGCCGACGAGCGTCCGGGTGCCGGCGCCCATCGCGCGGCGGACGGCCATCTCGCGCGTCCGGCCGAGGCCTCGCGCCAGGAAGAGGTTGGCCACGTTGGCGCACGCGACCAGGAGGAGCGCCGTCACGGCGCCCATGAGGAGCCCGAGGCCCATGCGCACGCGTTGGACCGTCATGTCCGACAGGCGCAGAACGGGGATCGTGCGCGGCGTCCCGTCCCGACTGCGATAGTTCTCGTGCACCTCGCCCATCCGGGCACCGAGCGCGTCGATCTCGGCCTGGACCGAGGCGAGCGCAACGCCCGGCCGGACGCGGCCGGCGATCTGGAGAACGTGCGTATTGTCGTCCGTCAGTTCCGCCGCCGTCCAATCCAGCGGGCGCCACACGTCGACGTCGCCCCGGGTGATGGCTTCGGGCTGCGCGAAGGACGCATCCAGGATTCCGACGACCGTCACCGCGTCGCCTCCGAGGTGGATCGTGCGCTCGACGACCGACGGGTCCTCCCCCCAGATGCGCCTCCACGCCGAGGCCGAAAGCACCACGGCGTCCTGCGAGCGGAAGTCCCCCTCGGTGAGCAGACGGCCACGCTGGGACCGGGCTCCGAAGAGGTCGAAGAAGTCGTGGGATACGCGCGCCTGCTCGAGACGGAGCGGGTCCCCCTCACCGACCAGGTTGATCCGGTCCGTCCAGACGGCGCCCCACTCTTCAACGGTGCCGAGCTTTTCGAGTTCCTTGAAATAGGGACCCTGGAAGGAGCCGTCCTCCAGCCCGATGAGCCGATCGGCGGCGGGATAGGGAAGGGGCCGTAGCAGGACGTGGTCGACGAGCGTGAAGACCGTCGTGACCGCGCCCACACCCACCGCCACGAGCAACATCGCGGTCAGCGCGAACGTCGGTGTCTTCCTGAGCGTGCGTAGCGCGTAGCGGAGATTGCGGCCGATGCCCATCCCGCCCCTCCCGTTTCCCGGCGTTCGATCGGGCGCGCTGTACACGCCCAGGAATTCCAGCCATTCGATGGTCAGGACGCCGAGGAGCGCGCCCATGCTGCGGGCCGTCAACCACGCGCGCCGCCCCGCGTCCGGCGTGTGCGCTCGCAACTCCATGAACGTGCGCGCCATGTGGTCGCGATCTTCACGGACGCCGGGTGGCAGGCACGCAGCCAGCGCCCGGTACGCCCACGCTGCCACGGACCAGCGCGGCTTCATCCGCCCCCCGCGACAGCCGGACGGGCGTGCGCGAGCAGGCGCTCCAGGCGCGCGACCTCCGCCGCCAAAATGCGCTGCCCGTTCCGGCTGATCCGGTGCGTGCGTCGGCGCTCTTCCGCGTCGTCGGCCTCTTCGATCCAGCCGAGCGCGCGCATTCGGCGCAGCACCCGGTACAGGTTCGCCGGATCCAGAAGCACGCCTGAAGCCGAGCGCGCCTCCACGGCCTTGATGAGGCCGTAGCCGTGCAGAGGGCCTTCGGCCAGGACGGCCAGGATCATCAGATCACGTGGCGCGAGCGGGAGGTGGTCCGTGGGGTTCATGAGGCTCGCAGGTAGCTCCGGGACGACCGCAGCGGGATGACTCTCGGTAAGGTGACGTATAACGTCAATCTACAGATAACAGACATGCCCACCGGTGGAAAGGGTTGCAGCACGGTTCCCTCCCGCCCCTTGCCCCGTATCCGCCGGGGGCCCAGCATGCCGGCTCCGCCGACCCCACCCGGAGCGCCCGTGCACCTTCGTCTCGCCATCCGACCTGCGATTTTCGCCGCCCTCTGTGCTGTCACCGCCCTCGGTTGCCCGATCTCTGTGCAGGCGCAGGCCGCGGGGCAGCGGTTGCCGGACGGTGCGCCCCGCGCCCCGATCGACGTCGAGACCGCGCCGCGCCCCGAGGCGCGTGTGACCCGCACGAGCGCGCGTATCGTCATCGACGGGATCCCCGATGAAGCGGCGTGGGCGGATGCGGAGGCGATCACCGGCTTCACGCAGACCGTGCCCGCGACGGGCATGCCCGCCACCGAGCGTACGGTCGTGCGGGTCCTGTACGACGGCGAACGCCTCTACATCTCAGCGTTGTGCTACGACTCGGACATGAACGGGCTGATCGTGCCGAGCTTGGAGCAGGATTTCGAAACGCATGACTCGGACATGTTCGGCGTGACCATCGACACGTACCTGGACCGCCGGAACGCCTTCATGTTCCTGTTCAATCCGGGCGGGGCCATCAAGGACGGGCAGGTCTTCGACAACAGCCGGAACTACAACCTGCCGTGGGAAGGCGTGATGGACTGGAAGGTGGCCAAGTCCGACTCCGCGTGGACCGTGGAGATGGCGATTCCCTTCACCACCCTCCGCTTCGCCGAGACCGAGGGTGAACAGTCCTGGGGCTTCCAGTTCTCCCGCCGCATCCGGCGCAAGAACGAGGATGATTACTGGGCGCCGCTGGCGCGCCGCGAGTTGATCCACAAGATGTCGCGCGCGGGCACGATCCATGGATTCGAGGGGCTGCGCGCCGGCCGCAACCTGTCCGTGAAGCCCTACCTGACGGCGTCGAGCGCGTCGGGGTCCCTGGAGTCGAGCGGTGCGGGCGACTCGGGGTTCGACGGCGGCTTCGACGTGAAGTGGGGCATCACGCCGCGCATGACCGCCGACGGGACGTTCCGCACGGACTTCAGTCAGGTGGAGGTCGATCAGGAGCGCGTGAACCTGACGCGCTTCAGCCTCTTCTTTCCGGAGAAGCGCGACTTCTTCCTGGAGAACGCGGGCACGTTCACGTTCGGCGACGTCACCGAGCGCAACGTGCGCATGGGTTCGTCGCTCTCGGACTTCACGCTCTTCCACTCACGGCGCATCGGGCTCGACGACCACGGCCTGCCCATCCCGATCCTGGGCGGCGGCCGGCTGACGGGCCAGGCGGGCGCCTGGAACGTCGGCCTCCTCGAGATGCAGACCCGTTCGAAGGAAGGGTATCCGGCGGAGAATTTCGCGGTCGCGCGGGTGCGCCGGAACGTCTTCGGCGACTCCGACGTCGGCGCGATCCTGGTCAACCGCCAGTCGACCGACGGCTCGGGCACGTTCAATCGCAGCTACGGGGTAGACGCCAACCTCCATCTGTTCGGCAACTTGCTCGTGAACTCGTATCTGGCGGGGACGGACGACAACACGGTCTCCACCGGCGATCGCTGGGCCGGGCGGTTGCAGCTCGCGTGGCGCGACCGGCTCTGGGACGTCTCGAGCTTCATCAAGCAGGTGGGCGCGGGCTTCGACCCCGGCGT
>JBBSOM010000409.1:0-3950 GCA_038259715.1 Longimicrobiales bacterium | reverse complement strand
CCGCTCGAGATCGAGATGAACGGGCTCCCGCAGCTCAAGGTCATCCGCTCGGTTTCGCTGTACGGGCTGTCGAGCCTCCGCCTCACCTTCCAGGACGGCACCGACAATTACTTCTCGCGGCAACAGGCGTTCGAGCGGCTCACGGACGTCGACTTGCCCGACGGCTCGAGTCCGGGGATGGATCCGCTCTTCTCGCCCTCGGGTCTGGTCTACCGGTACGTCCTCGAGAGTGCCGACCGGACGCCCATGCAGTTGAAGAACATCGACGACTGGGTGATCGCCAAGGCGTACAAGTCGGTGCCCGGCGTGGCGGACGAATCGGGGTTCGGCGGCGAGACCATGCAGTACCAGGTGCTGCTCAATCCCACCAAGCTCGCGTCGCTCGGACTTTCGGTCGGTGACGTGGGCGACGCGCTCGCCGCGAACAACGGCAACGCGGGCGGCGGCTTCTACTCCGAGGGAGGGCAGTTCTACTACGTCCGCGGGCTCGGGCGCGTGCACACGCTCGAGGACATTTCGCAGATCGTGGTGGCCGTCAACAACGGCACCCCGGTGACCGTGAAGGACATTGGGGACGTGGTGCTGGGTCACGCGCCGCGCCTGGGCCAGTACGGCTACAACGACCAGGACGACGCGGTCGAAGGCGTGATCCTGATGCGCAAGGGCGAGCAGACCCAGGACGTGCTCAAGGGCGTCGAAGCCAAGACGCAGGAGTTGAACAACGACATCCTGCCCAAGGACGTGAAGATCCATACGTTCTACGACCGGAGCGACCTGGTGCACCTGACCACGCGTACGGTGCGGGACAACCTGGTGCGCGGGATCTTCCTGGTCATCGTCGTGCTGATCTTCTTCCTCTACGACATTCGCTCCGGCCTCATCGTGGCCGTGACCATCCCGCTCGCGCTGCTCTTCGCGTTCATCTTCCTGGATATCCGGCATATCCCGGCCAACCTGTTGTCGATCGGCGCCATCGACTTCGGCATCCTGGTCGACGGTGGCGTCGTGATGGTGGAGAACATCTACCGACGGTTGGCGCAACGACACGGCGAGACGTTCGACGTGTTCGAAGTGGTCATCGACGCCGCGCGTGAGGTGGATCGTCCGATCGTGTACGCGATCGCGGTCATCGTCGCGGGGTTCCTGCCCATCTACGTGCTCTCCGGGCCGTCCGGGCGGCTCTTCAAGCCGATGGCGGACACGACGATCTTCGCGCTCATCGGTTCGCTGGTGGTGACGCTGACGCTGCTCCCGGTGCTCGCTGCCTGGTTCCTGGGGGGTGTACGTGAGCGCAGGAACGGCGCGTTCGAGTGGCTGAAGTCGTGGTACGCTTGGGGCCTGGACCTGTGTCTCGAGCGACCCTGGACCACCGTGCTGGGTTCGTCCGCGATCCTGGTGGCTTCGCTCTTCCTGATCCCCTTCATCGGTGCCGAGTTCATGCCGCATCTGGACGAAGGGGCGCTCTGGGTGCGGGCGACCATGCCGTACACGATCTCGTTCGATGAATCCTCGAAGATCGTACCGGAGATCCGGGACATCCTCAGGAGCTTTCCGGAGGTCACGGTCGTCGGCTCCGAGCACGGTCGCCCGGACGATGGTACGGATCCCACGGGCTTCTTCAATGCCGAGTTCTACGTCGGGCTGAAGCCCTACAGCCAGTGGACGGGTGAATACAAGGCCAAGTCCGACCTGATCGCTGCCATCAATACCAAGCTGGCGCAGTTCCCGGGCGTCATCTTCAACTATACGCAGCCTGCCGAGGATGCGGTGGACGAAGCGGAGACCGGCCTGAAGAGTGCGCTGGACGCCAAGATCTTCGGGACCGATCTGCACGTGCTGGAAGAGAACGCGCGCGCTGTGAAGGCGGTCATGGAGCACGTGCGCGGAATCGAGCACGTGACGGTGGTGCAGGAGCTCGGCCAGCCCGCGCTCACCATCCAGGTGAACCGGGAGCAGGCTGCCCGCTACGGCGTCAGCGTCGCGGACATCAACGGCCTGATCGAAGCGGCGGTAGGAGGCAGCGCGACCACGGAAGTCGAGCAGGGCGAGCGCCTCTACGATCTGGTCGTGCGAATGCAGCCCCGGTTTCGTGAGACACCGGAGCAGATCGGCAACATCCTGCTCGCGACACCGGGAGGACAGCAGGTTCCGCTCAAGGACCTGACCACCATCGAGGTGTCCAACGGCGCCTCGTTCATCTATCGGGAGGCTGCCTCACGCTTCATCGGCGTGCAGTTCTCCGTCGAGGGCAGGGACCTCGCGGGCGCCGTGCAGGACGCGCAGGCCCAGGTCGCGGCGGCGGTGCACCTGCCGGCCGGTTACCGCATCAAGTGGGGCGGCGAATACAGCGAATACACGGCGTCCCGCGCCCAACTTCGCGTGGTCCTGCCGCTCACGGTACTCCTGATCTTCTTTCTGCTGTTCGGGCTGTACAACAACTTCAAGTTTCCGTTCATCACGGTGGTCGGTGTCGCGCTGTCGGCGCCCGTGGGTGGGGTGTTGGCCCTGTGGATCTCGGGGACTCCCTTCTCCGTGTCTTCCGGGATCGGATTCCTGGCCCTGTTCGGTGTCTCGGTGCAGACGGCGGTGGTCTACATCTCGTACGCGAACGAGCTGCGCAGGAGTGGGGTGGACATCGCGAACGCCACACGGGAAGCTGCCATTCTGCGTTTGCGACCCATCATGATGACGGCGCTGGTGGCGGCGTTCGGCCTTCTGCCCGCCGCGTTCTCGCATGGAGTCGGGTCCGATTCGCAGCGCCCGTTCGCTCAGGTCATCGTGGGAGGAATGTTCTCGCGCCTCCTGATCAGCATCTACCTGATGCCCGTCCTCTACGCGCTCGTGGCGCGGAAGGAGGACACGCTCAGGGTCTGACCGCCGGTCCGCTCAGGTCCGCCGCATCACATCGGGCATTCCGGTGTTGCCCGCGGGCGACTCCGACTTCGCTCGATGTTGCCCTCTCGCAACCGTGAACGGCTCAACTCTGAAGGAAATGCGCCTCCGCGCACGGCGCGGTCCGGCGGCACGTCGGTTGCACTATGACGTTGGCGAGTGCCCAGCAATCCCGGCCTGGCCCTTCCCACATCCCGTGAGGAGCGTACCGCATGACACGTCGACTTCGCGTCACCGCCTGTGCCGTCGTCCTGCTTCTGATCAGCCTCGTCGCGGCCTCCTCCGCATCGGCGCAGCGGACCGACAGGAAGTGGGGAATGTGGGACGACCGCAGTGACGAGCTTCCTGGGATAACCAGCGGCAAGACCCTGCTGATCGCCTCGGCAGTCGTGGTGGGAGCGTTCGTGATCTACAAGCTCGCGACCCGGGATGGCGGTGGTGGGAACGAGGCGAGCGGCGGCGGAACCGCGGCGGAAGCCTCCCTCCAGCAAGCGATAGTCGCGAAGAGCAACCAAGCCACTCCCATGTGGAACCCGACGGGGGGACAGGAAACAGACCGCCGTCCGGTGGGCCTTCAGATGGGTATCGGCCGGGCCGCACGTTCGCTCGGCGCCTTCGGTGTCACGCTGGGCCTTTCTGTCTACCGATGACGCTGCTCGCCTGGCATGCGGATGGCTAACGGCGACGCTGAAAAGCTTGCCCCGCATACTCCGTAGGTGGCATGGTGGAAGCGAACCGTGCGGTTCATGGTGAGCGAACGGATACACTCTTGAAGCAATGGCGCGCGGCGTAATCCCGATGCAGTGATGCGTCTCAGGGGGCGGCACTTGATCGAGGTAATGGCACTCTTCGACTCGACCCGATGATCGCGATGAGCATGCGGTTTCGACGTGTCTCTCGAGGAGTCGTGCTTGTCGCAGCCGCAACCGCCAGCGCATGCCTTCCTTCCGACGACCCGCGCCTCTATCCGAGTCGACTGGGCCCGGAGTCGTCCTGGGTGCCGAGTGCCATGTGGGCGATCGATCTTGACGGAGACGGCCGGGACGAGCTGGTCCGGT
>JBBSOM010000408.1:0-3957 GCA_038259715.1 Longimicrobiales bacterium | reverse complement strand
TCGAAGGCCAAGCGTGAGGTCGCGGCCGCCATCGCGGACGAACGCAAACTCAAGTCGCAGCTCGAGGACGAGGCGAAACAAGCCCGCGACTGGGAACAGCGGGCCATGTTGGCGGTCAAGGAGGGTCGGGACGACCTGGCCAAACAGGCTCTCGTCCGACACCAGGAGCACGTGGGCCGGGTGCAGATGCTACAGAATACCTGGCAGTCCCAGGCCTCGGAGACCGAAAAGCTCAAGGGCTCGCTCCGCCAGCTCAACGACAAGATCGAAGAGGCCAAGCGCAAGCGGAATCTCCTGGTCGCCAAGCAGAAGCGGGCCCAGGCCCAGCGTCGGATCCACGAGACCATGTCCGGCCTGTCCGATTCGTCCGCCTTCGAGGCCTTCAACCGCATGGCGGACAAGATCGAGGACGACGAGCGCAAGAACCTCGCTCAGGCCGAGGTCACAGAGGCGCTCCACGGGGACACGCTCGATACCGAGTTCTTGAAGCTCGAATCCGGCGGTCAGGGCGGTGCGGACATGGAAGGCCGGCTCCAGGCGCTCAAGCAGCAGATGGGCCTCCTGCCGGCGTCGTCCTCGACTGGCGAGGAGGCCAAGCAACTTCCGGCTGGCGACAACGTGCAGGACGCCGAGGTCGAAAACGTCTCCGAGGAAGAGGCCGAGGGCATCCCGGAGGCGCAGCTCATCGAGGAGTTCGACCGACTCGGAGACAAGCCGGCCAACGGCGCGGCTACATGAGCACGGTGTACCTGGATGGGGCGTACATCCCGAAGGAGGAAGCGAAGATCTCCGTGGATGACCGGGGATTCCTGTTCGCCGACGGGGTCTACGAGGTCACGCCCTTCTACGAGGGGGTGCCCTTCTACATGGATCGGCACATGGCCCGACTTCGCCGCGGCCTCGCCTGGATGCGCATCGAATACGATGTCGATCAACTCGAGGACATCCACAAGCAGCTCCTCGTGAGGAACGCGATCGACGGCGCCGTGACCTCGATGGTCTATCTGCAGATCACGCGAGGCGTGGCTCCGCGTTCGCATCCGTTCCCGACCACGCCCGTCTCACCCACCGTGTACTGCTTCGCGAAGACGTGGACGCGACCCCCCGAAGAGGCGTGGAACCGGGGCTTCAAGGCCATCACCGTACCGGACCGGCGCTGGTCGCGCGTCGACGTGAAGACGATCGCCCTCCTGCCGAACGTCCTCGCGTATCAAGCCGCGGTGGACGCCGGAGTCGCCGACGTGGTGCTGGTGCGCGATGGCGTTGCGCTCGAGGGGGCGCACAACAACCTGTTCGCCGTCTTCGACGGGACGGTGGTCACCCATCCGGTGACCAACGTCATCCTGCCGGGCATCACCCGCGGAGTGGTGATCGAGTTGGCTCGCGAGAATGGGCTGCCGGTGGAGGAGCGGCCGATCATGGTGGAGGCGCTCGAGCACGCGGACGAGCTGTTCTATACGGGAACCACGTCCGAGGTGCGGCCCACCGTGGAGGTGGACGGCAAGCCGGTGGGCGACGGTAAGGTCGGCCCCGTCGTGCGGGCGCTGTCGAAGGCGTTCATGAAGCGTGTCGAGCGCGTGAAGGAGGAGGCTGGAGCGGGCCGAGCGTAACAGCCCGCCGCGACAGCCCGCTGGAACAGCCCACCGCGACAGCGCAGCCAGGGCTGCTACCGCGCCGGCGGCCGCCTTCCCTCGAAGCGGAAGCGCTCGACCGTGCCGGCCGCGTCCTCGGCCGCGATGAACATCGCCGGCAGCCCGATGTCGATGCCGCCCAGGGAGTCGCGCGCGGCTGCCATGGGAATGAGGTAGAGCCCCGTCACGTCCAGCGTGTCCTGCGCATCGGACTCTCCCATGTCGCCCATGTCCGAGATGCGGCCCCCCTGCTCGAGGAGCGGCTCGTCGTAGTTGATCAGCAGGTCCGACTGTAGCGCCGGAAGGCCGGGTACGGCGACCATCCCTCCTTTGATCAGAAGGTCGGGCACCCGGCGCCCATTGTACGCGAGGCTGTCGTAGACGGCGGGATCGTATTGCTGGTACCGGCCCGTCGCGATCGCGTCGAGAGCCTCCAGGATCCCCACGAAGTTGGCCTTGCGCAGATACTGCTTCTGGGGGTCGTCCGTCCAGGCACCGGACTCGATCAGCACGGTGCTCGCCCCCCAGGAGCCGATCAGGTCGCCGAACGCGCGCGGGTTGAAGGTGTCATCGTACTTGGCGATGTGCCCGCCGACCATCGGGTCCATCATGTCCACGAGGAGGGAGGCGACCTGCATCGCCCTCTTCCGCTTGTCGTCCACGTCGCGCGCGTCGTTGAAGGCCGGCGCGAGCAGCGCGATCGCCACGCCGCGGTTCGACTTGCCGACCCGCACGGCCGCGTTCTGGTCGTGGAGGTTGAAGCCGAAATCGGGGTGCACCTGATCGTCGATGCGCTTGAGCAACTGTCCTTCGGGCGTCTGGAGACGGCGCGCATCACGGTTCACGTCGATGCCCTGCGCGTTGCGGCGCCGGAAGCGTTCGGCGCCGTCCGGGTTGAGCATCGGGATCATGTGGAGGGTGGCGCCCTGGGAGATCCGCTGCGCGAGCGGACTGTCCGGGCGGTCGTGCAGGAAGCGCACGATGTCCGCGAGCGCCATCGACGCCGTACTCTCGTTGCCGTGCATCTGGCTCCAGAGCAGAACGGTGGTGGGGCCGTTCCCATACGTGAGGTGGCGGATATCACGGCCCTCGGCGCTCAAGCCCTCGACGCGGGACGTCACGGGGCTGCCCTCGCCGACGAACGGCTCCACCACGCTCCAGTAGCTGTCGTGGCCGAAGGTCCGGTCCTCGAGGCCGGGCACCGCCAACGTGTCCCAGAGGGCCGCCAGCTCCTGCGGGGGCGTGGGCGGGGCTTCGGGGGGTCCGTAGCCGGGGCGGGCTGGGCCCGCGCACGCGGCTACGGCGATGACGAGGGACGCAGCGGCAATTCGCTTCATGACATGACCTTCGTTGGATCTGGGGGGGCGTTGGGTAATGCAAAATCAGTAGAGCAGGTAGGGCGCGCGCAGCCTCTCGAACGCTGCGATCTCCGCCGCCCATGAGGCGGTGAGCGTCCGGAGGTCGTGGCCCGCGTCGATGCCGAGGCGCAGGGCGTCGGTGCCGGCAAGCCGGTCTATGTGGTTCACGTTCCACGACCAGCGATCGCCGGACAGACGTTTGGCCTCGACCAGCATCGCGACGGCCACGCGCGACGCATCGTAGGCGGACGATTCCGGGATCAAGCGTACGCCGTGCACCTCGATATCGTCGAACTTGGAATCCCCGCTCGCGTGGGGGATAAACGTGACCGGCTCGAAACGGACGCCGGCAAAGTGGTACCCGGTCAGCGTGTCGGCGAGCGCCTCGGCGTCTACCCACGGTGCTCCGATCCATTGGAATGCGTGCTCGGTACCGCGCCCGACGGAGAAGGGTGTGGCCTCGAACAGGCACGTACCGGGATACGCGAGCGCGCTGGCCAGGTCGGGGAGGTTGGGGGACGGCGCAGTCCAGGGCAGGCCGGTTTCGTCGAACGTCATCGCGCGGCGCCACCCCCGCATGGGCACCACGTGGAGCTCGACGTCGATCCCGAAGGCTCCAACGAAGAGACGAGCGAGCTCGCCGATCGTCATGCCGTGACGCATGGGCACGGGATAGAGGCCCACGAACGTACTGAAGGCGGGATCCAGGACGTTGCCCTGTACCACGTCTCCCCGGATCGGGTCGGGACGGTCGAGCACCACGAACGGGATGCCCTCGGCGCCGGCCGCCTGCATCGCGTACGCCATGGTGGACGGATACGTGTAGTAGCGTGCGCCCACGTCCTGCATGTCGAAGAGCAGGATGTCGATCCCGTTCAGCATCTCCGGCGTGGGTCGTAGCGTGCCTCCGTAGAGCGAGTAAACCGGCAGGCCGGTCTTCGCGTCACGGCCGCTCTCGATTTGGGCGC
>JBBSOM010000407.1:0-3958 GCA_038259715.1 Longimicrobiales bacterium | reverse complement strand
TGAGGAGCGCGGCGGCAACATGTTCCGCGCGAGCGGTTGGATCGATCCGTGGGGGTCCACTCTCGGCGACGTGCCGCCGAACGAGGTCCGCTCTCCGGCGGGGCTCCAACTCCGCGAACCCGGTGCTCCAGCGCTTGTGCGCCTCGATGTCGAGGGCCATGAGCTGCGAGGACCACCTCGGTCCGGGATCCCCCGGGCCGTAGCGGATCTCCTGGCTTCCGTAGCCATGCATGAGTTCAGGAACCGGCTCGAAGCCGTCCAACCATCCTTCGAAGCCCACGACCACTCGCTCCCGGCCCGCCGCTCCGAGGTCCGTGGGCAGCACGACCTCGCCCATGCCCCTCAACAGCGCGCCGTCGAGCTGTCGCGTACCCTGGACGCCCGACCGATCCGGTGGATGACACCCGGCTGCAACCCATAAGGCCGCAGCGGACGCCGCGCCCTGCTTCAAGAACGTCCTTCTGTCGCTCCCTCCTTCCACGATTCAGACTCCTGCTTGGGGGTGGAACGACCTCCGCGGCTCACCGAAGATTCGGATTCTGGTCCCGCTCCCCTTTCGAGATGGGGAAACACAGATCCTGCGCCTTGAGGTGTGAAGCGTCGCCCACGACCTCCTTGGGATCGAGCGCGCCGGGTGTGCCGTCGTCCTTCCAGCGACGAAGGTCCCCGAGACGTCGACCTTCGAGCCAGAGGTCGATACCGCGTTCCCTCTTGAGGAAGGCCCACGCCTCATCCATGGTCGCCGGTGCGATCGGGTCCACCCCGGCGAAGGCGCGTACCTCGTTGATCTTCGCCACGCCCGCGGCCATCTGGCCGTCCCCGAGAAATGCCTCCGCCTCGACCAGACGCATCTCCGTGCCCGTCGAGAGATCCATCGGGCTGGCGCGGTCGTACTTGGTCTGCGGCCACCACGGAATCACGCCGCAGCACTCGAGGGCTCCAGTGCCCACGTCATTGGTGGTCTTGAATTCCACGCGCGAATCGCCGCTGGCCGTGTAGTAGTCGGCATACCACGTCCCCCATTCGCTGTGCGCCTTGTACGGCTGGTTCATGCTGGACCACGCGATGCGGTTCTGCTGGTAGTCGTCACCGATGTTGTAGAAGGAGAGCTGGAAGTCGAAATCCGTGAGGACGTGTCCGGCGTCGGTGACCGCCGCGGACCAGTCGCCGAGTTGCACCTCCACGGAGGCCCGGCCGGCGTAGGCGGCCGTCACGACGTCTGCGTCTCCCGACGCCTGGCCGACCGTGATCGCTTCGCTGAACTGAGCCTTCGCGCGCGTCAGGTATTCCGACCGATCCAACGCGGGCCCCCCGTCGATGACCGCCTCACACATGTTCTCGCCCAGGAGGCGGTTCGCATATCCGCCCCAGAGGTTGGCCTGCGCCACATACGTGTTGGATGAAGCATCGCCGCCGAGCACCTCGTCGATCCGGGCCACCGCGCTTTCGGCCAGCCAACGGGCTTGTTGCCCACTGGACCAGGGCGCGCCTTGTTCGTCCTGGGTCAGCTGCCCCACGGAGTTGAACGGCTCGATTCCGAACTGTCCGGTCTGCCCCGTGGGAAAGAGTTCCCTCGTGACCGCGGCGCCCTGGAGCGCCGTGTAGTTCACAGCGTCCACCATCGCGCGCTGGATGCCGCCGATGATGGAGGAAAAAGCCCCGGGATCATTCAGGTTCTCGGCCTGGACAGGTCCCGGATTCGTCACGGTGAAGTCACACGCCGACGGCGCCAGGCAGAGGAGCACCACCCCCGCCGCCGTGATGCCTCGCCGGAATGTCGTGATAGGAAACCATGCCATGATTCGATCCTCGGTGTGGTTCGGATGATCTGGATGTCGGTTCATCGGGGGCACCTCAGTAGTTGAGGCGGAGCGCGATCTTGAACGAGGCAGGAATCGGAATGCTCCCGCCCACCGAGTGAGTGAACTCGTTCGCTCCGACCTGGTTGCCCGTCTGGAATCCACCCGATGTCTCGGGATCGAGCAATGAGTACGACGCCTTCTTCCACGTGAAGAAGTTCGACGCCGACACCGAAATGCGTCCTCCCGAAGCGCCGAGGATATCAGCGGGCAACGGCACGCTCAGCGTCAGGTCCCGCATCCGGAAGAAGTCGAGCGGAAAGATCGCGAAGTTCCGGTTGGCGAAGGTGGGGATGCAGTACGCCCGCTCCCGCGCCGTGACGTTGCTCAGGTCGCCGGACTCGATTTTCGGATACGTGTTGAAGCACGCGGGCCAACGGATTCCACGCGTGATCGACTCGCCGTCCATGAGGCTGTAGCCGTAGAAGCCGCCCTGGTACTCGCCACGGAGCGACAGCTCCGCACCGCCCCAGGGGATTCGGAGGGTCGATGTCGCCGTAACCGTCTTCGTCGGCTGATTCGGACCGTAGTTGCAGTCCGCCGCAATAACCGGATCCGCGTATGCATCGGGGTTGGTGACGCACAGCCCACGCATGACCGGAGCGGGCTGACCCTCGACGATGTAGCCACTGTTCCCTACGGAGAACGCCGAGGCGCCCCCCAGGTCGGTAACCTCGCTGTGGTTGGTGGACATCGTGATGCTCGTCTCCCAGCCCCAATCGACGGTCTGGATGATCCGTCCGTCGACTGTGAGCTCGAGTCCGCTGTTCTTCAGATCTCCGATGTTCGCAAGCTGGCTCCCCCATCCTCCGTTGGATGGAAGCTGGGAAACCCGGAACAGGGCATCGGTGGTGCGCTGATGGTAGTACGTGGCGTCGAGGGTCAACCGATCCGACAGTCCGGACCAGTCGAAGCCGAACTCCAGCTCCGTCGTCCGCTCTGGACCGAGGTCGGGATTTCCGAGGTTGTTCGGGAGGAACGCGACGCTATTGCCCAACTTGGCGGGGTTCCACGTCTGGACGGCGTCGAATGCACCCGGCGCCCGTCCGGCCTGCCCGTATGCGGCCCGCAGCTTCATCGTCCCCAGGCCGTCGCTCCAGAACGGCTCGTCCGAAATCACGTAGCTACCACTGATTTTCGGGTAGGACTGGAGCCCCAGGTTCTGCCCGAACGCGCTGTTCCCGTCGAAGCGCACGCCCAGCGTGAGGAAGTAGCGGTCATGGAGCCCCAGGACATCCTGGACGAAGAAGCCTGCGTTGATCACGCGCTCGCGGTCCTCGAACCCGAGCGCCGTGCCGCCGCTGGACACCGTGGGCTCCCCGGGCCCCGGAAAGTCCTGCGAATAGCCGGACGTGCTGGTCGTTTCGTCCTGGAACAGCTGAGCGCCAACCGACAGGGCCGACGTCAGGTTCGACACGAGCGTCTTGTTCAAGCTGGCGACGTAGTCGAAGCTGAGCGTACGGTGCGACCACCGCGTGTCGTGCATGCGACCGAGTGGCACGTAGAAGAAGCCGAAGGGCTCCACCGCCCGTGTCTCCTGCTGCGCGAGGTCGTACCCGGCCGTCAGTCGGGTCGTGAAGTCCGAGCTCGGATTGTAGGTAGCCGTCACGCCCGTCGTGAGGTGGTCTACGAAGTTCCGGAGATCGAAGTCCAGGACCTGGCGGATGACATCCGGATCATTGTTGTTGAAGTAGTTCCGGCCCCTCCGAAATGCGTTGAGCGTCACGCCTTCGGCAGTGCCTCCGACGGGAGTCTTCTGGACGCGTGTGCGCGTGTAGCCGGTGTTCCACTGCACGGTGAGGTTCTTGAGGGCCGTGAAGGACAGGTTTCCCCGCACGCTTGCCTGGTTGAGCTTGTCATTGGGCAGCGTACCCGTCTGGTCGACAAGACCGCCCGAAAGGAAGTACGTGAACGCCTGCGACCCGCCGTTCACGCTGAGGTCGTAGCGCTGCTCGAGCCCGGTCCGCAGGTAAGGCTCCAGATACATCTTGCCGGGCGTGCCATAGGGGTCGACTTCGCTCGCGGGAACGACGATCGCGTTGCCGTCGAAGCCCTGCGTCGGACCGAAGTCCCGCACCTGACTCAGGCTTTCGGAGATG
>JBBSOM010000406.1:0-3961 GCA_038259715.1 Longimicrobiales bacterium | reverse complement strand
GCGGGCGCGAGCGCTGGTTCTCGAGCTGGGCCTCGCCACCGAGGAGGAACTCGCGGCACTCGAAGCCGACGTGGTGGACGAGGTGAGTCGAGCGGCCCAGGAAGCGCTCGATCACCCGCACCCCGCGGTGGGAACGGAGCTCCGGCACCTCTACTCGGAAGACGTCGACCCTACGGGGCCCGACTTCGACACCGAAGACGAGCCGGAATATCAGGACGACCGGCCCCTCACGATGGTCGACCTCCTCAACTCGTGTCTCCGCACCGAGATGGAGCGAGACCCCCGGATCGTGGTCTTCGGGGAGGACGTGGCGGACGCGTCCCGCGAGGAAGCGCTGAGCGAGGTGAAGGGCAAGGGTGGCGTCTTCAAGGTCACGCACGGCTTGCAGGGCCGCTTCGGATCGAACCGCGTCTACAACTCGCCGCTGGCCGAGGCCAACATTGTCGGGCGCGCCATAGGAATGGCCACGCGGGGCCTACGCCCGGTGGTCGAGATCCAGTTCTTCGACTACATCTGGCCGGCCATGATGCAACTCCGCAACGAGCTGGCGACCCTGCGCTACCGCTCCAACGGGGCTTTCTCGGCGCCGGTGGTCGTCAGGACCACGTACGGCGGTTACCTGAAAGGTGGCGCGATCTTCCACTCGCAGACGGGTGCGTCGATTTTTTCGCACACCCCGGGCCTTCGTGTGGTGATGCCCGCGACCGCCGAGGACGCGAACGGCCTGCTGCGCACCGCCATCCGATGCGAAGACCCGGTGCTCTTCCTCGAGCACAAGCACCTCTATCGCCAGGTGTACAACAAGGGGCGTGATCCGGGCCCGGACTTCATGATTCCGTTCGGCAAGGCCAAGGTGGTCCGACCCGGCTCGGACATCACCGTGGTCACGTGCGGCGCCCTGGTGAAGCGCAGCCTGGACGCCGCGAAGATCGCCGCCGACCAGCACGGGGTCGAGGCCGAGGTCATCGACCTGCGCACGGTCCAGCCGTTCGACATGGAGCGCATCGCGACGTCGGTGCGAAAGACCGGAAAGGCCCTGATCGTGCACGAGGACTCCCTGTCCTGGGGCATCGGCTCCGAAATCGCGGCACGGCTGGCGGACGAACTCTTCCCATGGCTCGACGGCCCGGTCCGCCGCGTGACTTCCCTGGACACGTGGGTGGCCTACGCGCCCCAACTCGAAGAGGTCATCCTGCCCCAAACGCCGGACGTGCTGAAGGGCATCCTCGACCTCGCGGCGTTCTGACCCAGAAGTCCACAGAGCAGGCATGACGAAGCCTCCATCCGGACATTCCACCAAAAAGGGCCGGCCCGGGCCGCCGCGCGCACCGGAGAACCGCCTCCCGGCTTCGGACAACCGAACCCTCGCGTCGGGCCCGCGCGTCCTGCTGCTTCCCCTGCTCTCGGCCGGCCTCCTGCTGTGGCAGGGGTACTTGAACCGCGCCTCGCCGCCGCTGCTGCGCGCGTTCGTGGCGGCCGGCCTCGTCCTGCTCGGCTGGACCGTTTGGCTCTGGCTGAGCCGGCGGGGTTCGGACGAACCGCTCGTGATCGAGCCGGCGGTATACAAGCACCACTGGGTCCAGGCGCTGGCGCACACCGCGCTGTTCGTGTGGTGGGGCCTCCACGTCCGACTGGTGGTCGCGTACGTGCCGCTGATTTTGGCGCAGATCTTCTTCGCGTACGGCGTGGCCGCGCTTCTGGACTGGTCGAGACGCGGTAGGCACGGGCTCGGCTTCGGGCCGCTCCCGATCATCGGGAGCATAAACCTCTTCCTCTGGTTCAAACCCGAGTGGTTCCACTGGCAGTTCGCGATGATCCTGGTCGGGTACCTGGCCAAGGAACTCATCCGCTGGCGGAAGAACGGGCGCTCCGCGCACATCTTCAATCCCTCGTCGTTCCCGCTGGCCGTATTCTCACTCGCGCTCATCGTGACGCACTCGACCGACATCACGTTCGGCCAGGCCATCGCCACGACGCAGTTCTATCCGCCCCATATGTACTGGGCGATCTTCCTGGTCACCCTGCCCGCCCAGCTCCTCTTCGGCGTGGCCACCATGACGATCTCAGCGGTCGTGTCGCTCTATTTGTTCGGGCTCGTTTTCTTCGCGGCGACCGGCACCTACTTCTTCTACGACTCGTACATCCCCGTACCGACGTTCCTCGGGATGCACCTGCTCTTCACCGACCCGTCCACGTCGCCGCGCTCCGAAATGGGACGCATCTGGTTCGGCGTGATCTACGCCGCCGGCACGGCCTTCCTGTACTGGGCACTGGGCGCGGCCGGGGTCCCGACGTTCTACGACAAGCTGCTTCCGGTGCCGATCATGAACCTCATGGTTCGGCGCATCGACGCGGCGGTCGCGTCGGGATGGCTGAAGCGGATCGACCTCAGCCGCATCGGAGCGTCGCTGTCGGTAGCGGGGCGGAAGGTGGCCTACACGATGGTCTGGACCGCGATCTTCCTCGGCATGGCCTCGGTTCAGGGCGTCGGTGACGCGCACCCTGGACAGTCCCTGCACTTCTGGATGCGGACGTGCGACGCGGGAAAGGAGCGGGCGTGCGCCTACACGACCGCCATGGCGGGCATCTACTGCGACGATGGATCCGGCTGGGCGTGCAACGAGTGGGGAATCCGGCGGGTCGCGGAGAACAAGCCGGTGGGTCATGCCTTTGACCGCGGCTGCAACCTCGGCTTCCAACCGGCATGCACCAACGTGGCCCAGGACCGCGCCCGGGGCGCGACGCTCGCCGAGGCCGCGCCGACGGAGCGCGACCTCCCCATCGTGCTGCGGGGGGCCAAGCAGCCGCTCGTCGACGCGGACCCGTCGGAGTTACACCGCATCGGCTGCCGGCAAGGCTGGTCCGGCCTGTGTGCCGAGGCGCGCGTCAGCGGGAGTTAGCGGGCGGCACAGGTCGCGCTCGCCCTTGCGGAAGGATCAACCGGACGGCCCGCTTGAACGAGATGTAGTTCCAGGCCCAGTTGATCAGCACCAGGGCGCGGTTGCGGAAGCCGACGAGCCATGTGATGTGGATGCCGAGCCAGAGCAGCCACGCCACCAACCCTTTGAACGAGCGCCCGAACACCTGCGCGACGGCGGCATTGCGCCCGATCACCGCGAGCATACCCAGGTCCACGTAGTGGAACGGCTTCGCCGGTCGCTCGCCGAGCTCCCGCGCGATGTTCGACCCCACCCGCCGCCCCTGTTGGATCGCCACCTGAGCCACCTGCGGCAGCGGGATGCCATGTTCGTCCTCGCGGTACGCGAGATCCCCGATCACATGGATCTCCGGGTGGCCCTCGACGCGAAGCAGTTCGTCCACCGGGATGCGCCCGCCACGTGCCATGGGCAACCCCCAGGAACGGACCTTCGGGTCACCCTGGATGCCGGCGGTCCACACCACCGTCTCAGTCCGGATGGACTCCCCTCCCGCCAGCGTGACCGAGTCCGGTCCAACGGCCTCGACTGTGACCCCCGTTCGCACCGACACCTTGCGTCGGCGCAGGCGGTCGACCGCATAGGCGCCCAAGCGCTCCGGCATCACGCCCAGCAGACGGTCGGTAGCCTCGACCAGCACAACCGAGATCTCCTCGGCGCCGAGACCCGGGAAATCCCGACGGAGTGGCCCGTGGATCAGCTCCGCCAGGGCGCCGGAAAATTCCACCCCCGTCGTCCCGCCTCCCACCACCGTGAACGTCAGGAGGCGACGGCGCAGCTCGGGGTCGTTCGTCGCCGCCGCAGCTTCGAAGCACGTCAGGACGTGTTGCCGTAGCGGAACGGCGTCGTCCATCCAGCGGAGCGGAAACGCATGCTCCGCCGCGCCCTCGACGCCGAAGAAATTCGACACGCTTCCCACCGCCAACACCAGGATGTCCTACGGAAGGGGGCCGGGCGAGGTGAGGACCCGCCGCTGCTCGATGTCTAGGCCGGTTACGTCTGCCATTCGCACCTCGACGTTCTCT
>JBBSOM010000405.1:0-3969 GCA_038259715.1 Longimicrobiales bacterium | reverse complement strand
CTCCCGGGACATCCCAGCGCCAATAGGGCGTCAGGTGGCTCATGGCCGGATCCAGCGCCAGATCCCACGCCGCCAGCCACGACGCTCCCACGGCGATGCGCAACCCTCGACGCCCCGGAATCCACGCCCTCGCCACCGCCCACGAAGGCAGGGCCATGAGGAACCAACTCACCGGGATGAGCACGGGAACCCGCCCCAGAAGCTTGAAGCCCAGTAGGCCCGTGTAGCCGTAGTCGCCGAAAGGAAAGCCGGTTCCGGTGCCCACATACTCGGCGAGAAACGCGAGGGCGGAAATGAGGAGGGCCGCCGGGATCCACCGCGCCCCCACCCGGCGGGTGAGGAAAATGGCCAGGATGGCCACGGCCAGCATGATGTGCCCCCGAGCGAAGAGGGCGAAGGAGACGGGATAAAACCAGATGGCCGTCAGCGTGAGGGGCAGGCGCTCCGGATGGAGGGCGAAGTTCCAGTATCCGCCAACCGCTACCACCGTGAAGACCAGAAGGGTGAAGAGAGCCCGTCGCTCCAGACGCGTGCTCATGCCGCCACCCCCCTCCCTGCGGCAAAGCCCGTGGCCAGCCCAGCCTCGAGGGCGCCGCATGATCCGAAGACGCTGACCGCCGTGAACGCCGCCGTATCCGGGACCTCCCGGCCGCCCTCGAAGGTGCCGCCCAGAGCCAGGGCATAGGGGCGCGACGCATCGTATCGTTCATCGAGGACGCGCACCACGCGGGCCACGTCCCCCATGGCGGCCGGCGGCGGCACCGACACGCAAACCAGCCTGGCCTCCCGGTTCCGCTGGATGGCCGCAAAGTCCTCGATGGGCACGTCGGGGCCGAGGTAGCAGACATCCCAGCCGATGCGCTCCAGCAGGACGCGGACGGCCAGCGCTCCAAGGTGGTGCTGATTGCCCTCCATCGTACCGACCACGGCCACAGGACGCTGGGGCCGGCCGCCCTCGAACGTACGCCGGGGCACCAGGCGTAAAAGGACCTCCGCCATGACCTGGCTCACGAGGTGCTCCTCGGCCACACGCATACGCCCTTCCTCCCAGGCTCTGCCCACTCGCTCCATCAACCCGCCGATGGCCTCGTCCACAAAGCGGGAGAAGGGGAGGGAAGGCTCCGCGGCGAGGGCGTCGAACAGGAGGCCACACCGCTTGATCCGACCTCGCGCCACCCACCCCATCGTGAGCTGGAGAAGCGGCCCGAGAGATCCTGAAGACCGTAACTCCTGGAGCGCTGTCCAAACGTGGGGCTCATAGGGATGGAACGGAGAGAGCACCGTTTCGATGCTCCGCTCCCGGGCCGCGGTGAGCACAGCATCCAGATGTATGCGCCGGTGTCCGCCCGCCGTGGTGTCGAAGGGAAGCTCACCGTCGTTGCACCACCGTTTCACGGTGGAGGGGTGGACAGCGAGTAGATCGGCTGTTTCGGAGCTGGTCAGCGTCAGCTCGGAATTGAAGCGCTCCATGAGGGCCCTTTGGACGGTTTATCAGGCAGCCCCGGTTGGAAGCGCCTCGTTTATTCGATCTTAATCATAATTTGAACGATTATATTATCAATGTCAACAGATGTGATCGCTTTAACCGTTCGTTGTCCTACGTGTGAGCGTTTTCAGGACCCGCGGAGGAGCGGGCGTCAACTCCGGCGACAGGGAGGGCTCAAGAGGTGGACCTGCGAGGCACGACGCGCACTCGTGCCACGGTGTCCCGGATGCACCGGCACCTTGGGATTGCGGCAAAACGCGACAGCTGGCGCCACTCCGTACGAGCGGTCCCGCTCCCCCGGGAACCCGAGGAATGGTGTCGGCGGCAGAGATCGAAGCCATACGTCAGCGTGAGCACGCCATCCCGCGCCGGGCCACTCGTGCTGGCATTCGCCGCGGCACTGTCGCGGGAAGGTGGTGTGGCGTTCGGTCTCGTTCCCGCGCTGTGGAGCGCCCGAAACGACCCCGGTTCGAGCCTGGACGAAGGCGGTCGGGGTGCCGCCGGAGGGCGGCGACATACGCGGCTGGGGCTCACGCTCCGGAGCCAGGGGATGGGGCGCCGCAGCCGCCCTCATCCCGGCACGCCGCGCGACTCGAATCGATCCGCTCGAGGCGACGCGCACACGGTAGCTGCCCCCGGGTGGACCGGCCCCGGGTGCCCCCGCGGAGCGGTACCCAGGGCGCGGCCGGCGTCAGCTTTTCGCTGTTTCCGGGACGTACAGCTTGCTCCCCCGGTCGCGGAACTCGTCCGCCTTGGCCTTCATGCCCGCGTCGATGGCCTCGACGGTCTCGAGGCCCTGCATCCGGGCGAACTCACGCACGTCCTCCGTGATCTTCATGGAGCAGAACTTGGGCCCGCACATCGAGCAGAAGTGCGCGACCTTCGCGCCTTCGGCCGGGAGCGTTTCGTCGTGGTACTCGAGCGCCGTCACGGGATCGAGCGACAGATTGAACTGGTCGCGCCACCGGAACTCGAAGCGCGCCTTGCTGAGCGCGTCGTCCCACTCCTGCGCGCGCGGGTGCCCCTTGGCGAGGTCGGCCGCGTGGGCCGCGATCCGGTACGTGATCACGCCCCTCTTCACGTCGTCGCGGTTGGGCAGGCCGAGGTGCTCCTTCGGGGTCACATAGCAGAGCATGGCCGTGCCGTACCATCCGATCTGGGCGGCGCCGATGGCGCTCGTGATGTGGTCGTAGGCCGGTGCGATGTCGGTGGTGAGCGGCCCGAGCGTGTAGAACGGCGCCTCGTCGCACCACTCGAGCTGCTTGTCCATGTTCTCCTTGATCATGTGCATCGGCACGTGACCCGGCCCTTCGTTCATGACCTGCACCCCGTACTCCCAGGCGATGCGCGTCAGTTCCCCCTGCGTCTTCAACTCCGCGAACTGGGCCTCGTCGTTGGCGTCGCGGATGGAGCCGGGTCGGAGACCATCGCCCAGCGAAAACGAAACGTCGTACGCCCGCATGATCTCGCAGATCTCACGGAACCGCGTGTACAGGAACGACTCCTGGTGATGCGCCATGCACCACTTGGCGATGATCGAGCCGCCGCGTGACACGATCCCCGTCAACCGGTTCGCGGTCAGGGGGATGTAGCGGAGAAGCACGCCCGCATGGACGGTGAAATAGTCCACCCCCTGCTCGGCCTGCTCGATCAACGTGTCCCGGTAGAGCTCCCACGTCAGCTCCTCCGGAACGCCGTCCACGTTTTCTAGGGCCTGGTATATGGGAACGGTCCCGATGGGCACGGGGGCGTTCCGCATGATCCATTCGCGCGTCTCGTGGATGTGCTTCCCCGTCGACAGATCCATCACCGTATCGGCACCCCACAGCGTCGCCCAACGCAGCTTCTCCACCTCCTCCTCGATGGAAGAGCTGACCGCCGAGTTCCCGATGTTCGCGTTGATCTTCACCTTGAACGCGCGCCCGATGATGGTGGGCTCGAGTTCCGGATGGTTGATGTTCGCGGGGATGATCGCGCGTCCCCGGGCCACCTCCGCGCGCACGAATTCCGGCTCCATCTCTTCACGGATGGCCACGAATTCCATCTCGGGAGTGATCTCGCCCTTCCGGGCCCACTCCATCTGGGTAATGGGACCGCTGCCTCCCTTCAAGGTCCTGCGGGACAGCGTCTCCGGCATGTCGACCTCGGGAGCCGCCGCACGCGTGCGGCCCGTCTCACGCACGTCGAGGGCCTGGATCCACTCGTCGCGCAGCGCGGGCAGGCCCATCCGCACGTTACCACTCAGCGGCCCGCTGGTGTCGTATACACGCAGGGGCGGCTCGCCCCCGGTTAGATGGATCTCCCGACACGGGACACGAATCCCGCGCGTGCCTTCCACGTAAACCTTCTTCGAGTTCGGGAAGGCTCCGGGGTAATCGGTGCCGACGTCCTCGGTCTTCTGGGCCACCCGCGTATGCTTTCCGTTGGTCTCGCTCATGACACGCATCCCCTTCAGGCAGGCGGTGCAGACAGCGACGGAGACG
>JBBSOM010000404.1:0-3987 GCA_038259715.1 Longimicrobiales bacterium | reverse complement strand
GGAGCCGACCTATCAGCTCATGAAGGGTCTCCCGGGGCGGAGCTACGGCCTGGCCATCGCGCGGCGCCTGGGTTTTCCCGGTGAGGTGCTCGACCGGGCCGAGGGATACCGCGAGGGGGACGAAGTACGGATGGAGGAGGTCCTCGCCCGCCTGGAGCAACGTGAGCGCGAGGCCGACGACCTCCTCCAGGAACTCGGTCGTGCCCAGAGGGAAGCCGACCGGCTCCGTGTGGACGTGGAGAAGCGCGAACGCGCCGTGCGGGAGGCGGAGCGTTCGGCGGGCGAACGCTCCCGGCAGGAGGCCCGCCAGATGCTGCTGGACGCGCGCGCCGAGGTGGAGGAGGCTATCGCGGAGGTCCGCGCGGCCGCCCACGAGCAGTCCGGGCTCGATGAAGCGGTTACCGGCGCGCGCCGGCGGGTCGAAGAGGCTGCACAGGAACGGGCTCGTGGGGCCCGCGCACGCCGGAAGGCTCCGGGACGCACCGGGCCGGTCCCCGACCTTTCCGAAGGCGCGCGGGTGCGCATCCACGCCACGGGCGCCAAGGGCACCGTGGTACAGCTCCGTGACGACCGGGCCTTGGTTGAGGTCGGCGCACTCCACATGGAGATCCCACTCGTGGATCTCGAACCCGTCGAGGGCGGGGGCGCCGACGACGCGCGAAGTCGCTCCGGCGGTGGCTCCTGGTCCTCTGCGGCGGGAGGTCAGGTGCGGACCGAGGTGGATCTGCGGGGTCTGCGCGTGGACGAGTTGGACCTGGAATTGGTCCGTGCCCTCGACCAGGCCGTACTGGAGGACCTGGGCGAACTCCGGATCATCCACGGCAAGGGCACCGGCGTGCTTCGCCGCCGCGTCGCCGAAGTGCTCGAAGGCGACACCCGCATCACGGGGTTTCGCATGGGAAGCCCTCAGGAGGGCGGTGCCGGCGTGACCGTGGTGGCTTTGCGATGATCCCCGACGACCAGGTCGAAGAGGTCCGGGCCCGTGCCGACATCGTCGACATCGTGGGGGAGTTGGTCCCGCTCAAGAAGTCGGGGCGCGAATACAAGGCCAACTGCCCCTTCCACGACGAGCGCACGCCGTCGTTCTACGTGGTGCCGGACAAGGGCTTCTACAAGTGCTTCGGGTGCGGCAAGTCCGGGGACGTCTTCAGCTTCGTCATGGAAAAACTGGGACTCGATTTCGTGGAGGCGGTGAAGCACGTGGCGGGTCGGTCCGGGGTCGAGGTACGTGAGACCACGCGCCAGCACGAGGAGGAGGACCCCAACCAACCGCTCTACGAACTCAACGCCTTTGCCCGCGAGTGGTTTCGCGAATGTCTGGTCGATCCGGGTACGGGCGCCGCTGCCCGGGCGTACCTCGAGGGGAGAGGCATCAGCGCCGAGGTCGCCGAGCGTTTTGGACTGGGATACGCTCCGGACGAGTGGCGCGCGCTCCGTGATGCGGCGGCCAAGCACGGTTTCGAAGAGGCGCTCATGGTCGACGTCGGCCTCCTCGCGACCTCGGACAAGGCGCCCGAACCCTACGACCGCTTTCGCGGACGCGTCATGTTTCCGATCGAGGCAGTGGGCGGGAAGGTGGTCGCATTCGGGGGCCGGGTCATCGACAAGGTCCGCAAGGACGCAAAATACCTCAACTCCCCCGAGACGCCGATCTACCACAAAGGTCGGATGCTGTATGGCCTTTCGTGGGCGCGGCACTCCATTCGCCGCGAGGAGCGCGCGCTCGTCGTCGAGGGCTACATGGATGTGGTGTCGCTCGCCGCCCACGGTTTCGACAACGTCGTCGCCCCCCTGGGTACCGCGCTGACTCCCGAGCAGGCCAAGCTGCTCGGCCGATACGCGAAGCGGATCTTCCTCCTCTTCGACTCGGACGCCGCTGGGCTGAAGGCGACGTTTCGCGCCGGCGACACCCTCCTGGAGGAGGGTCTTCAACCCTCGGTGGTTACGCTACCGCCCGGTGAGGACCCGGACACCCTGGTGCGCGGCAAAGGCGAGCAAGCGTTGCGCGCGCACATCGACGACGCGCTCGACGTGCTCGATCGCAAGTTGCAGATCCTGGATGAACGCGACTTCTTCTCCAGCATCGAGCGGACGCGCGAAGCGGTCGATCGACTTCTGCCCACGATCCGTGCGGCTGCCGATCCCACGCTGCGCGACATCTACGTGAAAAAGGTATCGGATCGCACGGGCGTGAGGCGGGAGACGCTCGAGGCCGAACTCCAGCGGGCTTCTTCCGCGCCGCCTCGTGCGCGGCCCGAGACGCCCCCGCCGCCTTCGTTGTCCACGCGACGTCCGGGACCGGCTTCGGAACCGACGGTCCTCCTGTTGATGACGAAGAGCACCGCCTACGCTGAGCGCGCGGGGGAGCTCCTCGGACCCACGGACTTTGTGGATCAGGCCCACCGCGCCATCTTTGAAGCGCTCCTGTCCGAGCCTGAATTGCGCGCGCCTCCTCCGGGCATGGATCCGGTAGCTTCGCGGCGGCTCGAAAAGATCCTCGACGACCCCCAGGCGATGGATCACGGGGCGCGCATGTTTGACGACGCGGTTGCCCGGATTCGCGCGGCAACGCTGAGCCGTCGTATGCTTGAGATTGATCGCCGGATCGGACAGGCGACGCTGGAGAGCGAAAAACGGGACCTGACGGAGGAAAAGGCCAGGCTCTCGATGGAGAAGGGGGCCGTGGCGCCCGACGATTGGACGACCGCGATACGCCGATGGCGTATCGATTCGAACCCGAACCACCAGGACCGATGACGGAGCAGACCCGGACGGCATTGAAAGAACTACAGGCGCTCGACAATCGCATCGCGGAGGCACGTGGGCGCGTTCAGGACTTCGATCCGAAGATCGAAGAGGCGACAGAGCCGGCCCTGGTTCTGGAAGCCGAGGTGGAAAAGACCCGCAAACGCCTGCAGGAGATGAAGCTGGAAGAGCGGAAGCTCGAGACTTCGTCGGAAGAGAGGCGGGCAAGGGTCAAGCGCCTGGAAGAGCGCTTTGCCGGGGTGCGGAACCTGCGCGAGGAAGCCGCGGTGAGCGCGGAACTCGACATGGTGCGCCGGGCGCTGCAGAGCGACGAGCAGGAGGCCTACACGCTCATCGACCAGATCCGCAAGCTCGACGAACACATGGCCGAGATAGAAGCGGCGTTGACCGAAGCGCGGGCACTTGTCGAGCCTCGCATGAAGGAACTGGCGGCTGAGCGCGACGAAGCCACGTCCGGGCTCGACGATCTCGAGGGCGAGCGGGAGCGTTTTGTCGCGGGCATGGACCCCAAGGAGGTTCGCCTCTACGACGGGATCCGCGGGGGGGGGCGCCGCCGCGCCGTCGCCGAACTCACCCACGACGGGGCGTGCGGAAACTGCTTCGGCATCGTGCCCCTGCAGATCCAGAACGAGATCCGGCACGGGGCGTCGCTGATCCGCTGTGAGGTGTGCGGCGTGATCCTCGCGGCGCCCGCTCCGGAAGTGCCCGAGCCCTCCGAGCAAGTCGTCGAGCAGGAGTGAGCGTGGCGGGTGCGGAACCGGCCGCCCCCTTTCTCCAGCCGGTCCGGCCGCGCTGGGACGCACCGGCGCCCCTCGATGAGGGGGCCGTCGCCACACTGATCGGGTCGCTGCGCCTTCCACACACGGTGTGCGCG
Organism: Longimicrobiales bacterium; assembly: GCA_038259715.1. Classification (GTDB taxonomy): domain Bacteria; phylum Gemmatimonadota; class Gemmatimonadetes; order Longimicrobiales; family Gaopeijiaceae; genus SZUA-318. The sequence continues at coordinate 347 of JBBSOM010000404.1, read as the reverse complement.
GTGCTCGCCGGCCGCGGATACGCCGATCCTGAAGCCGCCAAACGGTTCCTGCGTCCCCTCATGGGGCACCTGCACGACCCGGCGCTTCTTGCCGACGGCGACGTGGCTGCGGAGCGCATCGTGCGGGCCGTGGCCGAGGGCGAGACCATCCTCGTGCACGGTGACTACGACGTGGACGGGATCTGCGCGACGGCACTGTTGACGCGCGTTCTGAAGGCCATCGGTGCTCGCGTGGTCCCCTTCGTGCCGCACCGTCTCCGCGACGGCTACGACTTCAACGAGGCCGGTCTACGCGCGTGCGCGAAGGCGAAAGCGACGTTGGTGGTCACGGTGGACTGTGGGACGGT
>JBBSOM010000403.1:0-3996 GCA_038259715.1 Longimicrobiales bacterium | reverse complement strand
GTCGTACCCGCTGCTGGCCGACGAACTGCGCCGGTGGTCGGCGCGACCGAACGAGGATCGACGCGAGATGTTCAGGCGGATGGCCTTCAACGCGTTGATCTCGAACCATGACGACCATCCGAGCAAGCACGCGAGGGTGGCGCCGGGTGTCGACTGGGAGCTCAGCCCGGCGTATGACCTGACGCCCGGCCCTCAGTATGCCCAGGACCGGCGCGATCTTGCGATGACCTGCGGGACATGGGGTCGCGCGGCGACGCGTGCCAACGTGCTCAGCCTGGCGCCGCGCTTCGCATTCGAGCACGAAGAGGCAGGGCAGGTACTCGACACGATGGAACAGGTCGTGGTCTCACGCTGGACAGACGTGTGCCGGAAGCACGGCGCGTCACACGCAGACTGTGATGCGATCACGTCGGCCTTCGCGTATGCGGGGTTCCACAACCCCCCGCCGAATGCCTGAGCCTTTCCTCCGGCGCGCTTCACGTCACATCCCATCACTTCACGTCACGTCACATATACTTCCAGTTCCGCTGCTTGCCTTCGGCCACCCATTCGAGCGTCTGCGCGATGCGCTTGTCCCTCGTGTCGTCCTGCTTGGCCTCCGTGATCCACTCGAGGTATTCGCGCCGGTGGCTCGGGGCGAACCCCTCCCAGGCCGTCCGCGCCTTCGCGTGCTTCTTCCGGGCGAGCGCCGCCCTGAGATCGTCCGGCATCGGGATCTCGGCCTTGGGCTTTCGTGACCGCTTCGTGCGCTCGGCCTTCACCCCCGCGTCGTTGAGGGCCACGGCCTTCTTGACGTAGCCGATCAGCACCTTCGTCGTCGGTAGGTCCTCTATGGACGTGACCCGTCCGAACTGACCCATGCCCCCCTCTTTCGCGGCATCTCCGAGAATCTGCTCCGGCTTCCAGAAGCCGAACGAGCAGTGCTCTTTGAACGACGCCATGTTACACAGGATCCCCTTGTAGGCGAAGTTGGGAAAACCCCACTTGATGGACTCTTCGACCTCTGGGCATGCCTGGTGCACCGCGTCACGCAAGTGACGTAGAATGGGTCTGGCGAAGTCCTCGGACTTCTCGATGTACGCGTCGACGCGTGGGTCCCTTGTGGCCATATCGAATAGTCCCGGGCCCCGCTTCTGCCCTGGTTCGGGTTCTGCCTTTGTTCTACTTCAGCATCCCGGTCGCCTGCTCCAGCCCGTCGCTCAGACGGTCGAGCGCCGCTGAGATCTCGCCCACGTACTTGTCGACCTCACCCCACTCACTCTGCTCGATGCCCTCGCGCACGCCCGGAAGCGTCTTCACACCGTAGCCGGTCCAGAAGCCGGGCGCGTAGATCTGGTGCCGGAACCAGGGACGACGCGGAAGGCCGTCGTCCGACGTCAGGCGCTGCTCCAGCCCCTGCAACAGCTCGTTGAGCGGTCCTGCCGTAGCGGCCGGCACGCCGCCCGATGCCATCTTCTCGGAGAGTGCTGCGTCGTATGCCGCCGCAGCCTTCTCCAGGCGAGCCGATGAATTGTCGATCGGAGCGAAGTTGAAGTACGGCACGGGCTTCTTCTTCTCCGGTACGACCCATGTCTCGGTCGGATCCGCGGCAAGCTTGAAAGATCCGTCGTCGATCATCGTGTTTCGATGATCCGTGTCCGACCGCGTCGTGGACGCCAGTTCTTTGACCTGATCGAGATAGGTGCCTACGCGGTCGGCCAGGCTCGTGTACCGGAAGGGAAGCACGTCCGCCTGGGCGAGCCGAAGCGTTGCGCGCCCGACCGTCTTCGCCAACGCGACTCCGTATTCGAACGTCGTGTCGCCGAAGCGGGAGTAATGGGAGTACGAATCGAAGATCGAGTGGTACGAGCCCCCACCATCCTCGCCGCCGTACCCCATGTTGAGCGAGGGAATGCCGAGATGCTGGAGGAACGGCGTATAGTCGGATCCCGAGCCGAGCGGGGAGATCTGCATGTCTCCCGACGGAATCGGCCGGCCGTCTACACCCATCCTCGCTCGAACGCGCTCCAGCGCGCTGACACCGGTCTCCGGATCGGGCACGTCGGCGGCCAACTGTGTGACGAAGCGCTCGAGTTGATGCGACCCGCCGACGCCCAGGAAGCCACGTCCGTTTCCGTCCGAGTTGATGTACACGACGGCCTTCTCCTGCAGTTCCTTCGCATGGTCCTCGGCAAATTCGGTCGAGCCGAGCAGCCCGGGCTCCTCGCCATCCCAACCCGCGTACACGATGGTCCGTTTCGGACGCCAGCCGCTCTTGGCGAGTTCGCCGACCGCTCGCGCCTCCTCCATCTCCGCCACGAAACCGGAAAGAGGGTCGCCGGCGCCGAACGCCCAGCCGTCGATGTGGTTGCCGCGGAGCACCCACTCGTCGGGATAGTCGGAGCCGCGCATCATGGCGATGACGTCGTGCGCTGTGGCCATGTCCCAGTTGAACGCGAGCTTCATGTGCACCTTCGTGGGTCCCGGGCCGAGGTGGTACGTCAGCGGGAGCGCACCCCGCCAGGCCTCGGGCGCCACCGGGCCGCCCAGCGCTGCCAGGAGGGGCTGCGCATCGCCGTAGGAGATCGGCAGCACCGGGATCTTCATGATCGTCGGAGCCTCCGCGACCGTCAGACGTTTCGCGTCCTTCGTCGCGCCCACGCCGGGCGTGAGGGGGTCGCCCGGGTACTGCGGCATGTCCGCCACGGACCCGCGCTGCACGCCCTGGTCCATCCGGTACGCGCCCTTGGGATAGACGTCGCCCTGGAAGTACCCGTCGTCGCGCGGATCGGAGTAGATGATGCAGCCGATGGCGCCCATCTGCGCGGCGATCTTCGGCTTGATCCCCCGCCAGGACCCTCCGTAGCGGGCCAGGACGATCTTTCCTTTCACGTCGATACCGCGGCGCGCCAACTCGTCGTAGTCCCCGGGGATCCCGTAGTTCACGTAGACGATCTCGCCCGTGACGTCACCGTCGGCTGAGTACGCGTTGTATGTCGGCAAGTAGCCCTTCACGCCCGACGTCGAGTCCTCCTTGAGCACCGGTTCCTGCAGCTTGAGCTTGTACCGCGTCGGCGCAACCATCTCCACCAGCCGCTCTTTCGGCGTCGGGAGGAGGACCTGGTATTCGTCGATGCGTGTTTCGAAACCCCAGGAGCGGAACTGCTCCGCAATCCATTCGGCGTTTTCCTTGCCCCCTGGCGAGCCCAAGTGGTTCGGGTGCCGGGTCAGGTACTTCAACCACGTCTGGAGGTCCGCGGTGTTCAGTGACTGGTCGAAGCGCGACTCCAACTCGCGCTGCGCGCGCGCGCCCTCCGCCGTGAATCCGAGCAGCGGCTCGTCCGCGGACTGCGCAGGCGCGAAGGCCATGACAGCCAGAGCTGAGAGAATTGGAAGGGTCGAGCGTATTGCTGTACGACGCATGGTTCCTCCGGGGACTTTTTCACACCGCCGGGGCGCCGCACCGGACACCCCGCAGGAGCATGATCGGGCATGGACGGACGCAGGGCAATCCGGAGAGCGGGCGGAGGGCACTGCGCCACCTTACCACGACGAGGGGGTATCGGGCAGTGGAGATCCACGTCTGGAGTACCGAGTGAAACGACGTTCGACATTCCTCTTCCGCCTCGCGACCCTGGCGCTCGTCGCCACGGCCCCGTTGGCGTGTTTCCAGAAGTCCGGCAGGCGCCAGAATCCCTTCGCGGCCCCCGGGACCGGACCGGGCGAGGGTTCGATCCACGTACGGGTCGACAACCGGAACTTCAACGACGCGACGATCCACGCGATCCGAGGGGGTGAGCGAATCCGTCTGGGACAGGTGACCGGCAAGTCCGAGAGCACCTTCAAGCTCAAGTGGAATTTCTCGCTGCCGCTCGCATTCTACGTGGATTTGATCGGGGGTACCGGGTGCAACGTACGCGAGATCAGCGTGGATCCGGGCGACAGGGTATGGGTGAACATCCCCGTCCAGATCGGCGCGACGCCCTGCTACGCAGGAAAGGAGTGACGATGATAAGG
>JBBSOM010000402.1:0-4008 GCA_038259715.1 Longimicrobiales bacterium | reverse complement strand
GATCCGCGACAAGGCCACGTACGAGGACCCGCACCAGATCTCGGTGGGCATGAAGCACGTCTTCGTGAACGGCGTCGAGATCGTGCGAGACGAGCAAGTCACCGGCGCGAAGCCTGGACGGATCGTCTGGGGGCCGGGGTTGAAGCGGTAGCGGCGGCCGAAAAAAAGGTCGGCGTCCGCGGCGCCACGGCCGCGTCCCGCACGACCCGCGGGCGCTACTCCGTTGCGAGCCCCCGCACGACCGCCTCCGCGGCCCGCTGGATGCAGCGGTTTCCCATCTCGGGCGTCGCGCCGCGGGCGTCACCGAGGATTCCGTTCCGGGTGACGGAGCGCATCCCGTCCGCGAACATGCGGTCGAGGAGCGCGCCGTCCACTTCGCCGGTGTAGCCGGGCTCGGCCCGATCCGCCCGCACCAGATCGGGGCGGATCGCCATCATCTCCGCCGTCTCGGCGATGTCCGCGTGCCCACCGACGCGCTCCACCGGCCCCGAAAGCTCGCGGATGGCCTGCCGCCACACGTCGAGAAAGCCCGCGAGGTCCGTGTACGTATCGACGCGGCAGTCCGGACCCACCGCGGCGCGAAGGTCGGCGAGCATGTCCCGAAGCGGCAGGAAGTTGCCCCCGTGGGACGGCACCAGACACAGGCGCCGGAAGCCGTGGCGCGCCAGGCTGACGCAGTAGTCCGTGCAGACGGCCTCGAGGGTCGCACGACGGAGCGAGATCGTGCCGGGAAAGCTCATGTGGTGCTCACTGCACCCGACCCGGATGGTGGGCCCCACGAGGGCTTTGGGCCCCAACCGCTCCGCGACCTCACGCGCCAGCCGGTCGCCGCGCGCGGCGTCGACCAGCAGGGGTAGATGCGGGCCATGTTGCTCGATGGCCGCCACCGCGATGACCACCGTGGTGCGGCCGTCGGCGAGCGCGCGCTCGACCTCGGGCCAGGTCATCTCCTCGAGAACGTTACGGGGCTCCCCGGCGGCCTTCTCCATGCTACTCGCCGTCTGCCATCACGTCGTGGATGTCGAGCCGGAGCGGTCGTGCACGCGGCAGTACTTCGCGTCGGTCGACGCCGCCCACCGCGGGTCCATGTACGTCGCGCTCGGGTCCGCCCTCACCCTCGACCACCGGATCGGCCGGCTTGCGGGTATGCCATTCCGTGACGGCCTGATACGCGGCGACCAGCGACAGCAGGCGCTCCTCCCCATAGGGCATCCCCCCGAACATCCCCGCGACGGGAAGAGGCGAGCCGCGCGATTGCTCGAAGCCGATCGGGAAGGCGATGAGCGGGAGCCCGATGATGTCGAAGGGTATGGGCTCGGTCTGCAGCACGACGTCGCACTGATCGAAGATGCCGTCGAGGACGCGCTCGAGCAGAAGCATCTTCGCCCGTTGACCCCGTAGGTACTCGGGCCCGCCCAGTAGAAGGCCGTTGATCCACGGTGACAGCGAGACGCCGAAAAGACGCACGTCCTTCTTCATGTACTGGAGGAAGGGCTCGGTGCGCTCCGGAAGCCGGACGTTGTTGAAGTCGCCGCTCGTGAGCAGGTCCCACTCCTCGGGCATTTCGACCTCGACGGTGCGCGCGCCCAGCGACTCGAACGCGGCCAGCATCGCACGCCGCGCCGCGACCTCGGCTTGCATACGCTCCCGCGCCTGGCGCTGCCTGCGCTCACGCTCCTCGGGCGTTTCGTTCCGACGGCCGAAGCCTCCTCCCTCCCCTTCCTCCGGGATGTCCAGATACCCCGGCGGGACGCCGATCCTCGAGGGCCAACGCAAGCCCACCGAGCCGCCGCTGCGAACCGGGTCCGCCGCAGTGACCAGGTCGGGAACCGGCGGATGACCTAGGGTACGCGGGTCCAGTGGATCCGGACCGGCCATGGTCTGGAGCATGACGGCGGCGTCCATGGCGTCGCGCGCGAGGGGTCCCGGGTGGTCGCGTGTGTACGTGAGCGGCACCACGCCGTAGAGCGACACCCGCCCCATCGTCGGCTTGAGCCCCGTGAGGCCCTGGCGGCTCGCCGGGTTGGTGATCGACCCGCCCGTCTGCGTTCCGGTGCCGCACGGCGCCATGCGCGACGCGACCGAGGTTGCGGAGCCGCTCGACGAGCCACCCGGGTCAACCGAAGGGTCGTCCGGCGCCCACGCGTTGACGGTCGTCGTCTCGCCGTCCGGGGTGGTGGCCCGGCTGGTCGCGAGCGGGCCCATCTGCGTCTTGCCCAGCAGGATCGCCCCGGCACCTTTCAGCCGCGCCCATGCGGTGCCGTCGAAGTCCGGGACGAAGTCCGCGAAGATGTGCGAGTTCGCCGTGGTACGCACGCCTTGCGTGAAGTAGTTGTCCTTGATGGCCAGAGGAATACCGTGCAGCGGGCCGGACCAGGGCTCATCGGCGAGTTGCCCGGCGCGGGAACGCGCGGCGTCTTCCGGAACCGTGTTGAACGCCTTGAGCACCGAATCGTACGCCCGGATCCGGCGGTGGTAGGATTCCAGAAGGTCGAGCGGCGAGAGCGACCGATCGTGGATGAGCGCGGCCAGTTCGACGACGGTCATTTCGTACGGCTCGGTGGCGCGGACCGTCCGCGGATCCGGAAGCCGGAGCGCCCGCAGCACAGGCGCCGCCGCGCTCATCGGTGCGGGCGTGAACGCGGAGCCCGTGGCCGCCGCAGCGGTCATAAGCCCCATCCTCTCGAGGAAGCGGCGCCGGTCGAGCCGGCGATCCTGTGGTGGGTCACTCCGGGTCGACTCAGCCATGGTTCTGCTCCCCGGCCAGGTGGACCGCTAAAGCCGCCGGGTACATGGCGGGCGCCACCCGCTGGACGTCGGGCTCCCAGGCTCCGATCGCGGGCGGCGTGCTGCGCAGAAAGCGTCGGGCTCCCGCGAGGATGCCGTGCTGGTCGGCCGGGGCATCCGCGTCTTCTTCAGGCAGGACGCTCAGGTCCACCCCGGCGGCTTTCAGCCGGGTGAGAATGTAGGCGTCGAGTTCTTCGTCGCTCAGTTCCTGCAAGGATCGCGCTTCCATCGGGGCACTCTCCGCTCGTGCGTGCGTCGCTTCCGCCGCGCTTGGGGCGGATGGCCAAAGTAGGCGGGCGGCCCACGGCGCACTACCTTGCCCGATCTCTTCCGGCCCAGGAGCTCCAAGTGCGCGGTCTGATGATGGACACCCCTCTCCTGATCTCCTCACTGCTCGAGCACGCGACATCGGTTTTTTCCACGTCACAGATCGTGACGCGCACGGTCGAAGGGCCTGTCCACCGCTACACGTGGACCGATGCGGGCCGCCGGTCCAAACAACGTGCGCAGGCGCTCGAGCGGCTAGGCATCCATGAAGGGGACGCCGTGGGGACGATCGCCTGGAACACGCATCGACATCTCGAGCTGTACTATGGCGTGTCGGGGATGGGCGCGGTGATCCACACCGTGAACCCCCGGCTGCACGCGGCGCAACTCGCCTACGTGATCAACGACGCCCGGGACCGCGTCCTTTTCGTGGACGCCACCTTCGTGCCGCTGGTAGTAGCGGTCCGCAGAGCGCTGAAGACGGTCGAGCACGTCGTGATCATGACCGACCGCAAGCACATGCCCGAGACCACGCCTACGGGCGTGCTCTGCTATGAGGAGCTGCTCGACGCCGAGGACAGCGCGTACGCCTGGCCCTCCTTCGACGAGAACCGAGCGGCCGGGATCTGCTACACGTCCGGTACGACCGGGAATCCAAAGGGGGTGATGTATTCCCATCGCTCGACCGTGCTCCACGCGATGGGCACGGCCCTTCCGACCGCATTGCCGTGCCGACCGGACGAATCGATCCTTCCCGTGGTCCCCATGTTCCACGTCAACGCGTGGGGGGTCCCCTACGCCGCGGCGATGACGGGGTACAAGCTGGTCATGCCCGGCCCCCGCCTGGACGGAGAAGGCCTCACCGAGCTCATGAACGCCGAGGCGGTCACGGGCTACATGGGCGTGCCCACCGTGCATATGGGCCTCCTGGGGCACTGGGACGCCACCGGGGCG
>JBBSOM010000401.1:0-4011 GCA_038259715.1 Longimicrobiales bacterium | reverse complement strand
TCATCGACCTCGACGGGCGCATCGCCCGCAACCATAAAGGGGCGTCGGGGCATCATCCCCAGGCGTCGGTGTCCGCTCCAACCTGGCGTGTCTGGCAGGCCCTTCCGCTGCTGCTCGCGCCTTTCCTCGTCTTCGGATGGCTCAGGGATGGTGTCGGCGACGCCGACGGTCTCGTAACCGCCAGCGCGGCGCCGGTTGTTGTCGGCCGGTCCCTGCCGCTCCATGTGAACGAGCGCGTGACCCGGTGGATGGATCACTTCCGCACGGATCAACGCGCCGCCTTCCAGCGTCTTCTCGTGCGCCAAGGCGCGTACGATGCGATCATTCGACGGAAGCTCCGCGAGCGCGGGATGCCCGAGGAGCTTCTCTATATGGCGATGATGGAGTCGGGCCTGTCGCCGCGTGCGGTGTCTTCCGCGTCCGCGGTCGGGCTTTGGCAGTTCATGGGACCGACTGCAGAGCAGTACGGTCTGCGCGTCGACGAATGGGTGGACGAGCGCCGTGACCCGGTGCGCGCCACCGATGCGGCGCTGGATTACCTCGCGTATCTACACGATCGATACGACTCCTGGTACCTCGCGGCGGCCGCGTACAACGCGGGTCCGGGTACTGTGGACCGGGTGCTCAACCGGCACGCCGAGGGGCGCACGGGCGACGAGGACCTCTACTGGGAGGTGCTCGAGTACCTCCCGCTCGAGACGCGCAACTACGTGCCCCGTCTCGTCGCGGCCACGCTGTTGGCGCGTGATGCCGACCGCGAGGGGTTCGACCCGGAGACGGTCGGGCCATACCTCTACGACCGTGTCTTTGTGCCGGGCGGGACGTCGCTGGTACGTGTCGCGCGTGCGCTCGATGTCGCGCCGAGCGTACTGCGCGCGCTCAACCCACACCTGATCCAGGGCGTGACCCCACCGAATGAGACGTACCCGATCCGGGTGCCCGTGGGTAAGGCGCCGATGGTGGTGGCTTCGGTGGGCCGTGCCGGCCTGACGCGCCGCGCGGACGACTAGGTCAGCGAGTCAGTGCCCGTCCGTCTCCTCAGGGGCGGGCGGGCCCCATCGCGTCCGCCCTTCCTGGGCGTCCCGAGCGGACGCGATGATCCGCCACACGATGTCCCGAACGGCTTCCTCGTCGCCCCCGGCCTCGCGCGCCAACGCGGCGGCCCTGCGCACCACGCGTGCCTCCTGCTGGGGATCCAGGACAGGGAGACCCAACTCCTCCTTGGCACGCCCGATCTCGAGCACCAGGCGCCGCCGTTCGCCGATCAGCCGTACGAGTTCGGCGTCCGCCTCACGGATACGCGTCCGCAGCTCATCCAGGTGCTCCTCGGCGTTCATGCGCTCCTCGGCACTCATGCGCCCCGCACCCCCGATCCGACTCCCTGTGTGGCCGCGATTCCAAGCGGCGTGCGTTCACGGAAGAAGCCCGCCAGGTGTGCATCCTCCTGCTTGCGCGTGGCGAGGCTCACCAGGATCAACACGGGGATATGCACGAGCAGACCGAGAATGCCTTCGTGCATGCCGAACGGCTTCAGCGCGGGGTTCTGCCAGAAGAAGGCGGCGGTGGCCCACCCGCTCACCATACCTGCGTATACGCCGGCCGTCGTCGCTCGCCGCCAGTACAGCGCCGCCACCACGGCCGGTGCGAACTGTGAGACGATCCCGTAGGCGGTCGCCAGGAGCTGCACCAGCGACGCACCCGGATTCAGCGCGAGCACGTACGCCAGGGCTCCCGTGAGGAACACGAGCACACGCATGAGGATGCGTTGCGTGCGGTCCTTGAGCTTCACGAACTGCTGAACGCCGTCTTCCACCACCACCGAGGCCGACGCGTGCAAGAGCGCGTCGCCCGTGGACATGGACGCGGATAGCGCCCCGGCGCAGAAGAGCCCGACGATGAGCGGCGGCAACTGCGTGCGCAGGACCAGGAAGGGCAGGATGGAATCGGGGTCCGGCGGTGTGCCGGGAAAGAGCACGCCCGCGAATCCGATCAGGAAGACCGGGATCAGGAAGAGCTGGAACGTCGGGAACAGGATCACCGTACGCCGCAGCGTGTCGTCGTCCCTGGCGGTATAAGCCTTCATGAACAGGTGCGGCCACATCATCAGACCGACCGCACTGACCAGGATGTACGACGAGTAGGCTCCCCAGGACCACGGCTGTCCGACCGCGTTCAGTCCGGGGGACGTGAGCAGTTCCGGACGGGCCGCGGCGATCTGTTCGAACATCGGGCCGATACCGCCATAGAGGCGGTACGGAAGGTAGAGGCCCAGCGTCCAGGCGATGACCACCATGAAGATGCCCTGGAACGTGTTGGTCCAGCCCACCGCCATGACGCCGGACACCAGGACGTACACGATCACGATGCCGTACGCGACCAACGCGCCCAGCCAGAGCGGGATGTGCCCTTCCGTGACCGACTCGATCACGATGCCCGCGCCACGGATCTGGATGGTGATGTACGGCACGAACGCGATCAGGCTCATCAACGCGATCAGTGCCGACAGCGACTTCGACGGAAAGCGCCCGGTGATGAACTGCGCCTGCGTGACGTGGCCGAGCCGGCGCCCGATCTCTCCGATGCGCGGGCCCATCCAGTAGAATGGGGCCATGCCGAGCACACCGTAGCCGAGGATGTAGAAGGCCGCGGCACCGCGCGAATACGCCCAACCGGGGCCCCCGAGGAAGGCGAACGAGGAAAAGACGGTGGCGCCGGTCACGAAATACATGACGAGGAGGCCGAAGCTCCGGTCTCCCGCAACGTAGCCCGCGACGGAGTGCGTAGCCTTCCGCCCGGCCATGAGCCCGATGACGAGCGTCACGACGAGGTACGCGGCGATGATGAGCGTGATGAAGACCCAGCGTTCCATCACCGGTCTCCCCCGTCACGGTAGCGGCGTTCGACGCGGTCCAGGAGGTACAGGACGGGGAGCGCGCAAGCGATCCACGCCGCGATCCAGAAGAAGCCGAAGGGAAGCCCGAGCACCATCGGGCGGATTCGTGCCGCGGGGACCATGCCGGGCCACGTGACGGCGATGGCCATGAGCACCAGATACGCCCCCGCGAGGACGCGCGCGGTCTTGAGGTTCATGAAGTCTCTCCGGATCGTGCTGTCGGCGGAACGGCCCGCGGGTGATGCATGGATGCTTCCAGGGGTTCGGGAGCGGCCCTCTCGTGGCGGAGAACTCCGGATCGCCGGTCATCCTACGCTCACCGGCGTCCGGGTGCGAGGGGAAGTGGCAGGAGCGTCCCGAGTTGGGTCTCGTTGGCCGCCCACGCTTCTCCGACCTTCCATGGCGTTCATTCGTCCCTCCGGTCTCCTGCCGAGCGGGATTCTGCTGGCTGCGCTCCGGCTTCGACGTCTTCCAGTTCACCAATCACGACATCCGCTTCGTCCGCTACCCCTACGCGGCCGCGCTCCGACGCGTGGGGCGGTCGCTGGGGCACCCGTTCAGAACGATCGGGGACCAGGGTTGGGGGCGCTTCCTGCGCAGCGAGGTCTTCCCCCCTCCACTTCACCACCCACGACGCTGCCTGGATTCCCAACTACTCCCTCCACCTCATCGGACTCGGGCAGACGTACGCGTCGCTCGACGAGTTCTACCGGCAGCACGGCGTTCCGCTCGCGTGGCCGCTGGCGGCCCTGACCGCGCTCGGCGCGGGCGTGCTCAACGAGATGGCGGAGTCCAACGGGGCCAGCTTCCTCCGTCGCCCGCCATGGTCTACGACCGGAACAACGCGCTTCTCGCGTCCTTGATCTGGGCGCGCGACACGCGTTCGCTGGTGACCCTGAACGTCTATCCCGGGCTCCTCCCTGCCGTCGCGCGGGACGTGGGCGTGTGGGTGGCCGTGGATGACCACGGGCAGCCCCGGCTGGGCCTCACCGCCGGACGAATCGCCGGAGTGGGTTTCGGGCACGTCTGGTGACGTGCGCCCGGAACTACTTCCCCTTGAAGTCCGGTTTCCGTTTTTCCACGAACGCGCGGATGCCCTCTCGCCCGTCTTCACTGCC
>JBBSOM010000400.1:0-4012 GCA_038259715.1 Longimicrobiales bacterium | reverse complement strand
TGTAGACGCCGTCCCCGATGGACGCGTTGCCCCGGATGCACGCCTCGCCCATGCCCACGTACACGATGTTGGGGGAGGATGGGGCCAGCCCGATCGCGCCCACGGACCCGGTGTGGAAAAAGCCGTCGGAGATGTTGTTCCAGTTCAGCCCGCCGTCTTCCGTCTTACAAACGCCACCGCCGGCCGTTCGTTGATAGAACGTGAATTCGTGGTCCGGATCGCCGGCCACGGCCAGGACACGTCCGCCTCTTGTGGGGCCCACGGAGCGCCACGTCAGCATGTCGAGGTACGAGGCATCGACGGCCGGGGCCTCCGGGAACGTTGCTGACGTTGATTGGGCGGCAGGGGATTGGGCCGCCGCGGAGGCGGCCCAGGGGGCCTGCGACGTGAGGGCGACCAGCAGGGGGAAAGCGAACGGAATGCGACCGCGCATGGGGACCGGCTCCAGATGGAGGATCGACGAAGGCGTGGGGTATCCTCGTGATGATGGCCTGTGCGGGGCGGACCAGCAAGGAGGTGGGGGCCCCTTGCCCGAGCCGTCGCGTTCGCTCTATTCGCTTCCGGCCCCGCGGACACCGGCCCGCGCGACTTGTCCCCCCGTCATCCCACACTTCGAGTCCCCATGAACGCATCTCCCGGTCACGTGCTCGTGGTGGGTGCGGGCGTCTTCGGATGCGCCGCCGCATTGGAACTGCGTGCCCGCGGGTGGCGCGTCACGCTGCTCGACCCGGGGCCGCTTCCGCACCCGGACGCATCGTCGACGGACGTGAGCAAGGTGGTGCGCATGGACTACGGGTCCGACGTGTTCTACCACGAGTTGGCCGAGGCAGCGCTCGGGGTTTGGGACCGTTGGAACGCGGAGGGACTCCGTCCGCTCTACCACCAGGACGGGTTTCTTCTTCTCTCTCATCGCCCACTCGAGGAGGGAGGCTTCGAGGCGGATAACCTGCGTACCCTTCAGGCGCGCGGATATGCTCCGGAACGCGTCGGGGGAGCGGAACTGGAGCGGCGTTACCCCGCGTGGCGGGGAGACGACTTTCCGGACGGATACCTGAGTCCGAGAGCGGGGTGGGCGGAGAGCGGAGAGGTCGTCGCCCGGCTGATCGAAGCGTGCGGCCGCGCGCGTGTGTCGTTCCGCCGGGGAACGATGCGGGAACTACTCCATGACGACAGCCGAGCCTCCGGCGTCGCCATGGACGACGGCGTGCCCATCCCGGCCGACGAGGTCTTGGTGTGCGCCGGGGCATGGACCCCGGCCGTGCTCCCCTGGCTGGCCGGCGTCATGGAGCCACGGGGTCAGCCGGTGCTGCACTTCGGGGTCGACAATCCGTCCGCCTGGTCGGGAGAGCGCTTCCCGCCGTGGGCCGCCGACATCGCGGGGTCGGGTTGGTACGGCTTTCCCGCACTGGCCGACGGCCGGGTGAAGGTCGGCCATCATGGCGTGGGCCTTCCGGTCGCGCCGGACGCGCGCGGCACGGTCTCGCTGGAACACGAAACGCGCGCACGCGCGTTCCTCCGACGCGCAATCCCCGGACTGGCCGACGCGCCGGTCGCGGCTCGGCGCGTCTGCATGTACTGCGACACCTTCGACGGCGACTTCTTCATCGGTCGTGATCCGGCGCGGTCGGGTCTGACCGTAGCGTCCGGAGGGAGCGGGCACGGCTTCAAATTCGCACCGGTCATCGGTCCGGTCATCGCGGACGCGCTCGAGGGTCGCTCCAACCGGTGGCTCTCCCGCTTCGGGTGGAGGGAGCGGGGCCCCGTGCGCGTCGAGGCAGCGCGTTACACGGGCGTCTGAAGTGCGAACATCCGCGTGGCGTCGGGTGTCTCAGAGGGTCGAGGGTGTCACGAACAGAGGATGCATATCGATGTCGAGTGCGCGTGGGAGAATGGGGGTCGCGGCCCTGGCAGCCGCGGGGGTGTCGGTCGCCTGCACCGGCACATCGATCACTTCGAACACAGGCATCGTTCGCGTTGCGCTCTCGGTCACGGGCGAAGCCCGGGACACGGTCTTCGGCCTTTCCGTCGACAACGGCTTTCGAACCTTCGAGCTGACCCTCCTCGGGCTCTCTTTCGAGGTGGGGGAGGGTACGTACTCGGTCGCACTGACCGATGTCGCCGACAACTGCACGGTGGAGGGTGACAACCCTGCCTCGCTCACGGTCACCCGGGGTCAGGATACCTCGATGTCTTTCTCCGTCACGTGCAACGACAACGGCAGCGCGACGGTGACGGTCGCCACCTCAGGTCAGAACATCGATGACCAGTACCGCCTGTCCTTCGACGACGGAGCGATGACCAAGCTGGTTGGCCCCAACCAGTTCGTCACGGTCTCGCTGCCCACGGGGAGCCACTCGGTCTCGCTCGAGGACGTCGCGGGGAACTGCCACGTCGACGGGGCCAACCCGGTTGCCTTCGACGTGCCCGCGCAGGGCACGGGCACGGCCTCCTTCGGGGTCGTCTGTCTCTCGAGGTAGCGATCCGGAGATCTCATGCGACCACGCAGCCCGCTGACGCGTCTTCAGGCGTTGGCCAGGGTGCCGGCTATGGGACTCGCCGTGACGCTCGCGTCGGCGTCGGCGTGGGTGCCGAGCACCCTCTCTGGTCAGGCGGTCGTGGGTACCGTGCGGGAGCAAGGCACGCGGGAGCCCATCCTGGGGGCGATGGTGCGCCTGATGACGGATTCCTCCTGGACGGGGGTTCGCTTCCTCACGGCGGTCGACGGGCGTTTCTCGCTGAAGGCCCCCCGTCCGGGGTTCTACGGCATCACGGTCGAACGGATCGGGTTCGCGTCCACCGATGCGGGAACTGTCACGGTCACAGAAGGGCAGACACTTACCCACGACATCGAAGTCACGGCGGCTCCCGTACGGCTGGAGGGGTTGGAGGTGGCCGGCAGTCGGCGTCGGTGTCGCCTGACCGACGATCCCGGCGGGCGCACGCAGTCGGTTTGGGACGAGGTCCGCAAGGCGCTCGACGCGGCCCGGTGGACGGAGCGGGAGGCCGGCCTGCAGTTCCAGATCGTCAGTCACACGCGCACGCTCGATTCCTCCGGCCGCCGCATACTCGATGAAAAACGGCGCACGTCCACGGCGTCCGGCGGCAACTCCGTGCGGACCCTGCCTCCGGCCGAGTTGGTGAAGGACGGATATGCCCAGACGGGAGAGGACGGCTCGACGTCATGGTACGGGCCCGACGCGGCCGTCCTGCTCTCCGACGACTTCCTGGAGACCCACTGTTTCACCCTGGTGGATGGCCCCAAGGAGCAGCCCGACTTATTGGGGCTCGACTTCACGCCCGTTCAGGGACGTGAAGTCCCCGACATCCGCGGCGTGATGTGGGTGGACCGCAACAGCGCCCGTCTCGACCGCGTCGAGTTCCGGTACGTGGGCCTCGACCAGGCGGCGGGCGACGACCAGGCCCGGGGCGAGGTGCGCTTCGCCGAGCTTTCCGACGGTCGCTGGATCGTACGGGATTGGAGCATCCGGGCACCGCTCCTGGCCCTGTCTCGTCGAAACGTCTCAGGACGGCCGATCGAGCGCGTGATGGTCACGGGGGTCCAGGAGCAGGGAAGTGACGTGATCCGGGCCCGGGGCAGGGACGTGGACTGGTTGGCCGACATCGCGGTGGGTCGCGTCGTCGGAACCGTGTGGGACAGCGTCGCCGAGCGAGGTCTTGCGGGCGCCGAAGTCGCCTTGCCCGGACGCGCTCACGTCGCGCGCACCGATACTTCGGGTGCGTTCACGATGGACGGCGTGGCGCCGGGCACGTACCGGATCACCTTCGACGCCCCGAGGCTCGACAGCCTGGGCGTCGAGCCGGCTGCCCGGGAGGTGGTCGTGCAGCCCGGCCGGGAGGCACGTGTCGACCTGGCCGTGCCGAGCCTGATGTCGATCCTCGCCCTGGGGTGTCCGACGCCGCACGCGGTGGTGGGACGGGTGCGGGGCAGCGACGGAAAGCCGCTGGAGGGCGCGGCGGTCACGGCGGTAGGCGTTGCGCCCGACGGCTCGTC
>JBBSOM010000399.1:0-4018 GCA_038259715.1 Longimicrobiales bacterium | reverse complement strand
TCGTGACCCGTCACGCCGCCCACGACGTCGGTCAGACGGCCCACCAGGGGGTCCATCTGCGGTCCGTGGGAGGCGACGTCCACCTTCACGCGGCGGCAGAACACGCCCTCCCCCTCGAGTTCGGCGAGCAACGTGTCGAGCGCGGCCACGTCCCCGCTGATCACCGTGGATCTCGGGGCATTCACGGCGGCCACGGTCAGCGCGCCGCCGGAAGGAGCGACCCGCGCGGTCGCCTCCTCCGGGGTCATCTCGACCAGCGCCATTCCGCCGCGTCCCCGCGTCGTCTTCATGAGGGCGCTGCGATGACAGACCACCGCCATCGCATCGTCCAGGGAGAGAGCGCCCGCGACGTGGGCCGCGGCGACCTCGCCCATGCTGTGTCCGACCACCGCGACTGGCTCGACGCCGAGCGAGCGCCAGAGGGCCGCGAGAGCGACCTCAACCGCGACGAGGGCGGGCTGAATGACGGCAATGTCGTCCAGCCATTCCGCGTCCTCTCCGTCCTGCTCCAGCAGCTCCGACAACGACCACTCCACGTGCGGGCGCATCGCTCGCTCGCACGCGTCCAGGGTGGACCGGAACACCGGCTCGTCGGCCCGGAGTTCGCGGGTCATCCCGAGCCACTGCGACCCTTGGCCCGGGAAAACGAACGCGATCCGACGGGTCGGTCGGGGCGCCACGACACCGGCTCCGTCGGCAGCCGAGGCATCACCCTGCCCGAAGCGGCGCAGCCGGTGGACGAGGTCTTCCGGGGATTCGGTGGCGAAGGCGGCCCTCGCCTCGAGCGCCTCCCGATGCATCGAAGCCGTGGCGCATACGTCGCGCAGATGCTCCGCGTCATTGCCGTCGATGGCCTCGGCGCAGCGCTCCGCGAGCGCCGCGAGTGCCCCGGGGTCCCGCGCGCTCAGCACGAGCAACTCCGGCCTCTTCGCGTAGCGCGTCTCCGGAGCCACGGCACGAGCGGGTGCTTCCTCCAACACCACGTGCGCGTTCGTGCCCGCGATGCCGAAGGCGCTCACGCCGGCGAGGCGGGCCTCGTCACCGGCCTCCCACTGCGTCCGTGTCCGGGGGATCACCAGGGGGATGTCCTGCCACGGGATCGCCGGGTTGGGGACGTCGTAGTGCAGGCTGGGAGGCACGACGCCGTGGTGCAGACTCAGCGTCGCCTTGATCAGTCCGGCGATGCCGGCCGCTCCTTCCGTGTGGCCCAGGTTCGTCTTGACGGTCCCGACCCAGCAGCGCTTCGACGGGTCGCGACCGTCCGACAGGACGTCGGCCAGGGCCCCCAGTTCCACCGGATCGCCGGCGCGGGTCCCGGTGCCGTGCGCCTCCACGTAGCCGACCCGATCGGGCCGCACGCCGGCGTCGGCGTGAGCCCGCCTCAGGAGGTCCGCCTGGCCGGCCCGGCTGGGTGTGCCCATCGATCCGCTGCTGCGGCCGTCATTGTTGATCGAGCTTCCGCGGACGACGGCGTAGACGCGGTCTCCGTCTGCGACCGCCTCCGCGAGCGGCTTGAGGACGATGACGCCGGCTCCTTCGCTACGCACGTACCCGTCGCCCGACGCGTCACCGAACTTGCACCGTCCGTCGGCAGCCATCATCCGACTCTGCGAGTATGCGATCGTGACGTGCGGCTGCAGGATCACGTTGACCCCCGCCGCCAGGGCGATCCCGCACTCACCCGCCCGGAGCGCCTGAACGGCCAGGTGCACGGCGGCCAGCGACGACGAACATGCGGTGTCGACGGTCAGGCTGGGCCCCCGCAGGCCGAGCGCGTAGGAGAGGCGCCCCGAGGTGGCGTATCGCCCGCTCCCGGTGGTCGAGTAGAAGTCGACCCTGTCCGGGTCGGCGAACAACCGCGCCTCGAAATCACTCGTCCACTGCCCGACGTAAACGCCTGTGGGCGACCCTTCGAGACTGGCGGGCACGATACCAGCGTCCTCCAGCGCCTCCCACGCGCACTCGAGAACCAGACGCTGCTGCGGGTCCATCCGCTCCGCCTCGCGGGGCGAGATACCGAAGAAGGCGGCGTCGAAATCCCGTATGCCCTCGAGGAAGCCTCCCCAGCGGGTCGATATGCGCCCAGCCGTCGCCGGGCTTGGGTCGTAGAGCCCCTCGACGTCCATCCGGTCAGGAGGGATCTGCGAGACCGCGTCCCTCCCCTCTTCGAGCAGACTCCAGAAGCTCGACGCGTCCACGACACCGCCGGGAAAGCGGCACCCGATGCCCACGATCGCGATCGGCTCCCGGGCACTCATGTCGTGGCGGACCCCCCGACCACGTCATGCATCTCCTGCAGCAGGACGTCCCGTTGGTCGGCGACGAACAGGTGCCCCCCCTGGCACATGCGCGTGCGGAAGGCGCCGGTCGTCTGCGCACGCCACGCGTCGACATCGTCCTTCGAGACCATGGCGTCGGACAGTCCCCCGAAAGCGGCGATCGGGAAGTCGAACGGCGACTCCGCCGCGTATGCGTACGTCTCGACCAGCGCCAGATCGGCCCGGAGCGTCGGCGTGAGCACCTCACGCAGCTCGGCGTCCTCGAGCATCACCGCCGGCACCGACCCGTACCGGTCCTGGACCGCGTGGAGCAACCGCATGTCGTCGAGGTGCCTGATTGGGGGATGCCTCCAGGGAAGCTGGGGCGCTTGCCTGCCCGCGACGAACAGCGCCGCCGGTAGCGGCCCGCCCGTCCGCCGCAGCTCCCGCGCGACCTCGAAGGCAATCGTCGCACCGAGGCTGTGTCCAAAGAAGACGAAACGTTCGTCAAGGACCGGACGCAGCGCCTCCGCCAGCGGCCCGACCAGCTCGGAAATCGAGATCGCGTTCGGTTCCCGAAAGCGATTCTCCCGCCCAGGGAGTTGGACTCGGGAAACCACGAAGCTCCCTGCGGCGGCCTCGAACCAACCGCGGAACGCCGCAGCGCCCACGCCGGCATGCGGAAAACAGAAGAGCCGGGTGCGCGAAAGCGTGGACTCGCCCCCTGGTGCTCCGGCTCCCCCCTCCACCAGCCACCTGGATGCGGCTCCCGTAGAGAAAACTGACAAATGCTATGCTCCGACTGTCCTGACGTGGTTTCAAAGGAGGGGGAGAAGGCTTCCCGGACCGCTGCGTGGTCGTCGAACCGTACCGCGACCTCGCACCGGACGATTCCATGCGATCCGCGGACGATGTTGACGGCGTGCGGCCCGTCATTCATCATGAATGGCGTTTTTGCGCCAAACTCACAAGTATAGTAAACATGTTGAGTGGGCTGCGCTCGACGCAATCCATGCGTGCACCCATGGCAATGTTTCTGTTTGCGCTTGCGCGTACCTCGGCCCTTTCGGCGCGAATGCAACGTCTGAACTCGCTTCCCTGAGGGATGCACGTCTCGCGACGGATACACGCCTGCCGATGACAGTTTCCACCCCGAACGGACAAACGGTGGTTGCGCTCCTGCGCGACCTGGCGAATAAGGATATCCGCGTCTCGTTGCAGGGGGACAAACTGCGCTGTTCCGCCCCGGACGGCGTCTTGACGGACCGGTTGCGCGCTCTGATCGCGAACCGGAAGCCGGAGATCGTTGCTGCGCTCCGCCAAGGGGCAGCGCCCGTCGACGACGGGCCGGTGCTCCGCAAGGCTCCCCGCGACGAACCGTTACCGCTGTCGTTCGCCCAGCAGCGGTTGTGGTTCCTGCACAAGCTCAACCCGGATGACCCGGTCTACAATCTGACCATCGACCTTCCGCTGCCCGAGTTGGCGGACGTCGACGCGCTCGAGCGCGCGCTGGGCGAGCTGGCCAGGCGCCATGAGATCCTCCGCGTGGTTTTCCAGGACATCGACGGTATTCCCACTCAGGTGATCACGGACGTGCTTCCACGCCTCCGCGTCGTCGATGCCGAAGGAGCCGACGAAGCGTCGCGCACCCGAGCCACGGCTGAACTGGCGCAAGCGGAGGCGCACCGTCCCTTCGACCTCGATGTGGCCCCTCCGGTTCGTGCCACGTTGATCCGCGCCGGCGCCGGTACCCACCTCAT
>JBBSOM010000398.1:0-4021 GCA_038259715.1 Longimicrobiales bacterium | reverse complement strand
GAAGGGGCCGAGCACATGGGTGTCGCCGATGCCGGGGGCTCCCGGCTCGGGCACGTCGGCCGCGTAGTCGCGGAAGTCCGGCATGCGCAGGTCGCGCAGAAGCATGCCACCGTTGGCGTGGGGGTTGGCGCCCATGCGCCGCGTGCCTTCTGGCGCCAGTTCGGCCAGCTCCGGACGGAGGCGGCCCTGCTCGTCGAAGAGCTCCTCGGGTCGGTAGCTCCTCAGCCACTCCTCCAACAGCTCGAGGTGCCCGGGATGCGTGGTCGGATCGGAAATGGGCACCTGGTGCGCGCGGAAGGTGCCCTCGATCTGCTTGCCGTCGACCACCTTCGGCCCCGTCCAGCCCTTGGGTGAGTCGAGCACGATCATGGGCCAGCGGGGACGGGTCAGGTTGCCGTGGACGCGGGCATCCTCCTGGATCGTCCGGATCTGCTCCACCACGGTATCGAGCGTCGTGGCCATGGCCTCGTGCATGAGCTCGGGCTCGTGACCCGCGACGAAATAGGGCGCCCATCCGTAGCCGCGGAGCAGCTGCTCCAGCTCCTCGTGCTCGATGCGGGCCAGGACGGTCGGGTTGGAGATCTTGTAGCCGTTGAGGTGGAGAATCGGTAGAACCGTGCCGTCGGTCACCGGATCGAGGAACTTGTTCGAGTGCCAGGCGGTGGCCAGCGGACCCGTCTCCGCCTCGCCGTCGCCGACGACACAGGCGACGATGAGATCGGGATTGTCGAACACGGCGCCGAAGGAGTGGCTGAGCGAATAACCCAGCTCGCCGCCCTCGTGGATCGAGCCCGGACACTCCGGCGACGCGTGGCTCGGAATGCCCCCAGGGAAGGAGAACTGCAGGAAGAGCCTGCGCAGTCCGGCTTCATCCTGGCTGATGTCCGGATAGATCTCGCTGTATGTGCCTTCGAGGTATGTGTTGCCCACGACGGCCGGACCGCCGTGCCCTGGTCCGGAGACGTAGATCATATCGAGGTCGTACTTCTTGATGATCCGGTTCAGGTGCGCATAGATGAAGTTCTGCCCCGGGGTCGTGCCCCAGTGTCCCAGGAGCATGTGCTTCACGTCGGCGAGTGTCAGCGGCCGCCTGAGCAGCGGATTGTCATAGAGGTAGATCTGTCCCACCGACAGGTAATTCGCAGCGCGCCAGTATGCGTCGATGCTGTGGAGCACTTCCGGCGTGAGTGTGTTGATATTCATGACCCGTGTACCCTCTTTGTGATCAGGCTTCAGACCGCGCAACGGTCTGCTCAGTTCTTGTTCCTTCCACGTGCGACGATCCATACCACGAGGCCGACGATGACGGCGACGACCAGGACTATCATCCAGGGGCCGCCGTATCCGCCGCCCATCCAGCCGTTGCCGTATCCGCCCATCCGGCCGTTGCCTTGGCCGCCTCCCATCATGCCGCTTCCGGGACCCCCCTGGGTGGTGTTGGCCCTCGTGCAAGCTGCCAAGGTCAGTCCGCCGGTCGATACCATGGTGCCCAGGATCCTGCGAATGTCGATGCGTTTCATGATCATGCTTCTCCTTTCTTCGGTTTCTTTCAGGGGCTCGGGGTCCAGCGTTTGCACGTTCATGTTCGCAGGGGCTCCGGGTAATCCCCGGGATGCGGTAACAGATGGTGGGCCACCCTGGGAGGCCAGGCGGCCCGCAACGCGTTCAGAACGGCCAGGACGTCGATGACTTCCTGGGCGAGGGCCCCGCTCACCGGGCTCAGGTGGCCGGTCGCCGCGAAGGCCATGCCGAAGACGCTCAGCGCCATGCCGCCCACGGCGCTCTGCAGGGCGATGGCGCGCATGCGCCCACTGATGTGGATGAACTCGTCCACCTTCTCCAGGGCGTTTCCCATGATCACCACACCGGCGGCCTCGGCGGTCACGTCGCTGTTCTCGCCGATGGCCACACCCACGGTGGCGGCCATCATCGCAGGGGCGTCGTTGATGCCGTCCCCCACGAACAGCGTGCTGGCGGCGGCGGTCTCCCGGCGGACGATGGCGAGCTTCTCCTCGGGGCTCTTCTGGGCGTGGATCTCGGTGATGCCCACCTGGTCGGCGAGGTAGCGCACCTCCGACTCACGATCTCCCGAAACGATCATCACGCGGGAGATGCGGTGCTTCGGCCCGAGGTGGGTCACGAACGAGCGGCTCTCTGCACGAGGCGCGTCGCGGAAGCGGAACGTGGCCGCGTAGCGGTCATCGATGAGCACCGCGCACTCGAGTCCACCGGCGGCGTCCGGCATCTCGTCGGCAGAGATGTTCCGCGCCGCGACGCCCGCGCGGCTCGTGATCCGTACCCGGCGGCCGGCGACGGTCGCGCGCAGCCCCTCGCCGGGGGCCTCGCTCACCTCGGTGGCCTCCGGGAGCTCCAGCCCATCCTTCTTCGCCGCCGTGATGATGGCTCGCGCGAGGGGGTGCTTGGAGTAGCGCTCGGCGCTCGCCACCAGGGTCAGCAGCTCCCGCTGGTCGAACCCCGGGGCAGGGAGCTGCTCGGTGAGCTCCGGCGCGCCGTAGGTGAGCGTCCCGGTCTTGTCGAAGATGGCGGTGCGGCACTCGGCGATCCGCTCGAGGACGACGGGGCTCTTGATGATGATGGCCCGGCTGGCGCACAGGGAGATGGAGCCGATGATGGCGATGGGGATGCCCAGGAGCAGCGGGCACGGCGTGGCGATGACCAGCACCGCCAGGAAGCGGACCGACTCTCCACTGATGGCCCAGGCGACGAGGGCGACCGTGAGCGCCACCGGAGTGTAGATCGCGCCCAGGCGGTCGCCTAGACGACGGAGCTGCGGTCGTGTGGCCTCGGACTCGCGCATGACCTCCATGATCTTCGCGTAGCGTGAGTCCGCCGCGCGGTTGGTCGTGTGAATGGTCAGCGCCGAATCCCCGTTGATGGCGCCGGAGATCACCGGCGACCCGGTGGTCTTGGTCATCTGGAACGGCTCGCCCGTCAGGTACGACTCGTCCATGACGCCGTGCCCCTCGACGACCACGCCGTCCACCGGGCAGATCTCGTGGGGGTGGATGACCAGCATGTCGCCTACCGCGATCTCGTCGAGGGCCACATCCACCATCAGCGAGCCGCGCTTCAGGTGTGCGATGGAGGGCATGCGCTGCGCCAGCGCGGCCAGCACCGACGAGGCGTTGGCCAGCGCGTAGCTCTCCAGGGCCTCACCGCCCGACAGCATCAGAACGATGATGGAGCCGGCCAGGTACTCGCCCAGCACGATGGACGTGACGATGGAGATGCCCCCCAGCAGATCGGAGCCGAACTCCCGCTTCAAGAGCTTCCGCAACAGGTCGTAGACGAGGGGAAGCCCGACCACGAGGGTGGCGAACAGGGGAAGACGCGCGGTCTCCGACGCGGCGTGGACGCCGAAGCGGAGCACCAGGTGGAGGAGGATGCCCACCAGGGAAAGCACGGCGATGACCGTGGTCTTGTGGTGCCATGGGCCGGATGGCGACGTCCAGGTCCGACGCGGTGGCTGCCCCGGAAGCGGATCCGATTCGAGGCTCAAGCGGGTGCTCCTTCCTTGCCGGTGTCAGGGTTCGGGTCGAGTCCGAGCACCCGGCACACGGCGCGCGCGATCATCAGCTCTTCGTTCGTGTGCATGACCCGGACGGCAACCGGCCCGGCGGGCGGGGAGATCACCGGGGCGTTCGCCGCGTTGTGCTCCTCGTCGATATCGATGCCGAGGAAGCCCAGCCCGTCGCAGATGCGACGTCGCACACTGGGCGCGTGCTCTCCGATGCCACCGGCGAAGATCAACGTGTCCAGACCGCCCAACGCCACCGCGAAGGCACCGATGCATTTCTTGACCCGGTAGCAGAACAGCGCCACCGCCTCGGCGGCGCGTACGTCCGTGGCTTCACGCTCGAGCAGGTCCTGCATGTCGGCGCTGGTCTCCGATATGCCGAGGAGCCCGGAATGGAAGTTGACCATCTCGTTGAAGCGCTTCGCGTCCATTCCTTCGCTGCGAGCCAGATACCAGAGTAGCCCCGGATCGAGGTCGCCCGAG
>JBBSOM010000397.1:0-4023 GCA_038259715.1 Longimicrobiales bacterium | reverse complement strand
TCGGCGACGTTCCCGAACGCATCGAGTGCCTGACGGCGGGCATCGTCCGGGTCCATCCCTCCGGCGACGAGCCGTTCGGTGCGCTCCTCGATGTGGTGGCGGATCTCGTCGTCCACCCGCTTGCCGCTCAGCGGATCCACGTCATGCCTCCTGGGGCCGGGCGATGCGGTCGACGGCGGTCACATAACGGGTCCAGCGCTCCTCTTCGTCGGCCAGCGCCGCGTGTCCGGCAGGCGTGAGCCGGTAGTACTTAGCGCGCCTGCCGCGCTCGGAGGTGCCCCAGCGTGCGGTCAGCCATCCGCGCTTCTCCATGCGGTGGAGGGCGGGATAGAGCGCGCCTTCCTCCACCTGCAGGTCCGCCTGAGTGGCCTTGTGGATCCATTCCAGGATCTGGAAGCCATGGCACTCCTGGCCGCCGGCCAGCGTGCGCAGAGCGAGAAACTCCAGCGTCCCCTTCAGGACGGACAACGCTTCGTCAGATATGGTGCGGGTTCCGGTGCGGGGGGCATCCTCGGCGGCAACGGGGCCGTTGCTGGGGCCGATGCCGATCCCGGGGTCGGTGCCCGTGAGCCTAAGACTCTTAGGTCAAGATTAATAACCTAAGAGTTTTAGGTCAACCGTGAGTCTCAGCCCACCGCGCTGGCGAACTGCAACTCGTGCAGCCGCGCGTAGATCCCGTCCAGGGCGAGGAGTTCCGCGTGGGTGCCCTCCTCGCGCAGCTCGCCGTGGTGGAGCACGAGGATGCGGTCGGCGTTCTGGACGGTGGAGAGGCGGTGCGCGATGACGAGCGAGGTGCGGCCGCGCAGGAGCTCATCCGTGGCGCGCTCGATCTTTTCCTCGATCTCCGAGTCGACCGAGCTCGTGGCCTCGTCGAGGACGAGGATCTCCGGATCGAACGCCATGGCTCGCGCAAAGCTGACGAGTTGTCGTTCGCCCACCGAGAGCGTGGATCCGCGCTCCCCCAGCGACTGCGCGTAGCCGTTCTCCAGGCGCTCGATGAACGGTGCGGCTCCGAGTTGCTCCGCAGCGGCACGGACCTGCTCGTCGTCGATCTCCAGCGAGCCGAGACGGATATTGTACGCGACGTCCTCACTGAACAGAAACACGTCCTGGAGCACGAGTCCGATGCGTGCGCGCAGATCGCGAACGCGCAGGCGCTCAATGGGGATGCCATCGAGCAGGATCTGACCCCGGGTCACGTCGTAGAAGCGCATGAGCAGGTTGATGATCGTGGTCTTTCCCGCGCCGGTATGGCCTACGATGGCCACCTTCTCACCGGCCGCCACGTGGAAGCTCACGTCCTTGAGCACCCAGTCCGGTTCACCCTCATCCCGATTTCCGTAGGCGAACCACACCCCCCGAAACTCGATGTCGCCCCGAACGGGGTCGCCGAGCGTGTCCGCATCCTCCGGGTCGTCGACCGCGACTTCCCGGTCGATGAGTTTGAAGACCCGCTCGGACGAAGCCATCGCACCCTGCAGCAGGTTGTACTTTTCGGACAGGTCCTGAATCGGGCGGAAGAAGCGTCGTGCATACTGCAGGAACGCGGCGACGACGCCCACCGTGACTCCGCCTGCCAGGCTCTGTACGCCGCCGTACCAGAGGATGAGCGCCAGCGCGATGGCCGTGAAGAACTCGATGGTCGGAAAAAAGAGCGCGTAGTACGTAATCGAGCGCAGGTGCGCCTCGAGATAGTCCTTGTTGAGGTCCCTGTGGCGCTCGGCGTCCGCCGCTTCCCGGTTGAAGAGCTGAACGACCCGGATGCCCGTGAAGCGCTCGTGCAGAAACGCATTCAAACGAGCCAGGCGCACCCGGATGTCCCGGTACGCGTCGCGGATCTTCGCACGGAATACGAATGCCGCGAAGAAGACCAGCGGGAGCACGCTGAACGCGACCAGCGCGAGCTTCCAATCCATGCGCAGCATCGCCACGACGATGAAGAGCAGCGTGAAGACGTCGCCGAACACCGAGACCACGCCCGAACTGAAAAGCTCGTTCAGCGTCTCGACGTCGTTGGTGATCCGCGTCATCAGGCGGCCCACCGGGTTGCGGTCGAAGAAGCGCAGGTCGAGCCGCTGGAAGCGGGCGAAGATCTCGGTGCGCAGGTCGTACATGACGCTCTGCCCGAGCCAGGTCGTCAGCAGCCCCTGGCCGTAC
Source organism: Longimicrobiales bacterium (assembly GCA_038259715.1). Taxonomy (GTDB): domain Bacteria; phylum Gemmatimonadota; class Gemmatimonadetes; order Longimicrobiales; family Gaopeijiaceae; genus SZUA-318. Next base: position 1,866 of record JBBSOM010000397.1, on the reverse strand, counting down.
TGCAACACCGCGCCGAACGTCACCGCCGCCATGTAGGCGAGCGCGAGCTTGCCGAGGAGGCCCATGTCGGCGGTGGGGAGGGCCCGGTCGATAGCCTGTTGGGTGAGCCACGGGCCGACGACCTCCATCGCGGAGCCGAGGATGAGCAGCACGATCGCGAACGCCACCAGCAACCGATACGGTCGCAGGTAGCGCAGCAGGCGGCGCATCAGCCGGGCGTCGTACGCCTTGCCGAGCGCCTCTTCTTCGTGATGGATGCCCAGGTCGGCCATGATCGCGGACAGGAACAGCAGGAACAGGAGGAGGAGCGCGTTCGTCCCGAAGGCGCCGGTCCACCCATGGGGTGGGGCGGCGGCGGTGGGGGTACCCTCGGCTTCGGATGGCCGTTCCGCCTCGCCTCAGCGTCTCCGAGCCCGAAGCGCCCGCGCCGCGTCGTCCGGGTCGATCTCGCCCCCGCGGAGCGCCGCGAGCACATGGTAGAACACGTCCGCCGCCTCTTCCGCGGCGCGTTCATGGTCCGCCTTTGCGAGCGCCGTGACCAACTCCGCTATCTCCTCCCCGAGCTTCTTGAGGCGCAGGTTCTCGTCGTCGAGCAGGCGCACCGTGTAGCTCCCTTCGGGGCGCTCGATCTGACGAAGAGCGAGGGTCGCGTCGAGTTCGGCGATCGCGCCGCCGATGCCAGTGGGGTGGGCGTCCTCGCCGAAGCAAGTGGCCTCTCCGGTGTGGCACGCGGGTCCCGTGGGATGCACCAGCGCGAGTACCGTGTCCCCGTCGCAGTCCGCGTGCAGCGAAACCAGGCGAAGCACGTTCCCGCTCGTCTCGCCCTTCCTCCAGAGCTCCCGCCGCGAACGCGACCAGAAGTGGACATCGCCAGTGGCCAGCGTGCGCTCCAGGGCGTGCTCGTTGGCGTACGCCACCATGAGGACGCGTCCGTCACGCGCGTCCTGCGCGACGACGGGGAGGAGCCCGTTGGCGTCGTACGCCAGGGACCTCAGATCGTCGACGCTGCCCAGCTTCCGATCGGTCATGCGGCCGCTCCCGTTCCGGCGCGTACGTTCACGCCCCACCCAGTGAGCGCCGCCTTGAGTGCGCCCACCGTGGTCAGGCCGTCGTGGAGGATGCCCGCGACCAGGACCGCCGACGCATGCCCATCGGTGAAGGCGTCCCGTAGGTGTTCGGCGGTGCCCGCCCCCCCGGAAGCGATCACGGGAATCGGCACCGCGTCGGCGACGGCGCGCGTCAGTGCCAGGTCGTACCCGGTGCGCACGCCGTCCCGGTCGATGGAGGTCAGCAGGATCTCGCCGGCGCCGCGTTCGCGGCACTCCCCTGCCCAGGTCACGGCGTCGAGGTCGGTCGGCTCCGAGCCTCCATGCGTGTAACACCGGTACCCGTCGCCTGCCCGGGCGGCGTCGATGCTCGCGACCACGCACTGGCTCCCGAAGCGTTCAGCGCCCCGCGTGAGCAACTCCGGGTCGCGCACCGCGGCCGTGTTCACGCTGATCTTGTCGGCACCGGCTCGCAGCAGGGGTCCGATGTCGTCCACGGCGCGGACACCTCCGCCCACGGTGAGCGGAATGAAGAGCCGCTCGGCGGTGCGCCGCACCGTGTCGAGCAGCGTGCCCCGGGCTTCGCGGGCCGCGGAGATATCGAGGTAGACGATCTCGTCCGCTCCCTCGGCTTCGTACCGCTCCGCGAGCTCCACGGGGTCACCGACATCGCGCAGCCCCTGGAACCTGGTGCCCTTCACGACGCGTCCGTCCTTCACGTCGAGACAGACGATGAGGCGGGGACGCAGCATCAGTCGAGCCGCTTCAGGTCGACGCGACCCTTGGTGCTGAACACTCGATCTCCCTCGACCAGGGCCTG
>JBBSOM010000396.1:0-4045 GCA_038259715.1 Longimicrobiales bacterium | reverse complement strand
CTGCGCGGGTTTATGATGAGAGGACCGTCCGGGGGCGACCTGAACATTGGAGATCTCCTGAAGGGTTGAGACAGCGACCTGCGAGCAAGCGGTCGGGGAACGAGCGGCACGCCGACCATTATACGGTCCTACTCCACCTAAACGATACGTTCAACGTTTCCGCAGGTGACCGCAACGATTTTACACGAAGTGAAGGTCACCGTAGTCTCGTAGCGTCCCGGGGCTTCGAGTTCGAGAATCGCGTCGACCCCGCGTTGGATTCCGGCACCGTGCGATCCCCTTGGGAGGCAGATATCCGTGGAGCGACACCTGAAAAGAACTTCCCTGCTTGTCGCCGCCGTCCTGGTCGTTTGCGTCGCCCCGCGAGATCTCCACGCCCAGATCACTTCCGGCACGTATGCCCGGGCCGAGGCATTTCTGGGTTGGAACACCCGAAACCTGGTTTCCAACGACGAAGTAGCTCCCAAGTGGATGGAGGGCGGCGACCGGTTCTGGTTCCGCAACCACGTCCTGAACGGCCATGAGTTCATCGTGGTGGACCCGGCGCAGCGAACACAGCGGGCCGCCTTCGACCACGACCGGCTGGCGGCGGCGCTGTCGGTAGCGCGCGACACCAGCTACGAGGGTCGGAAGCTCCCCTTCGACGATTTCGACTTCACGGACGGACAGCGCCGCATCCGCTTCTTTCTGGGCGATTCGACCCGGTGGGGCTGTGACATCGTGGACTACACGTGCGCCGGGCCCGACTCTGTGGCCAAGCCCTCCAAGGCCGAGATCGAGTCACCCGACGGGAAGTGGGTGGCTTTCAGTCAGGACGAGAACCTCTGGGTCCGGAACCGGGAGAGCGGAGAGGAGGCCCGCCTATCCACGGACGGGGAGAAGGACTGGGGGTACGCTGTTCCCCCCGAGGGATGCTGTTCGGCCGTCACCGCTCCGCGACGGAAGACCGAGCAGCCCCCGGTCCTCGTGTGGTCTCCCGACTCCCGCCGCATCGCCACGCACAAGTTCGACGAGCGGAACGTCCGGGTCATGCCCCTCGTCGAGACCGACGTGAAGGGGCCCGTCCTGTGGACCTACCACAACGCGCTTCCGGGCGACTCGGTGATTCCCACCTACGACGTCTATGTCTTCGACGTGAACGGGGGTAACGGCGTTCGGGCCGACCGGCCGCCTCAAGACAACGTGAACACATCGTGTTGTGGGCTCACCACGTCGGGACCCGACGGCGAGAGCGTGTGGAAGGACGCCCGCTGGGGCGCGGGGTCGGACGAGTTCTTCTTCACGTATGGGCATCGGTCTTTCGACACCTTACAGCTGGTGGCCATGGACGCCCGTACCGGAGCGACCCGCACGGTCGTCACCGAGACGAGCCCCACGTTCGTGGAGGAGAACCTGAGCTCGGGCGGGATTCCCAACTGGAGGGCCGTCAACGACAACCGAGAGGTCATCTGGTTCAGCGAGCGCGACGGATGGGGCCACCTCTATCTCTACGACGCCTCCTCCGGTGAACTGAAGAACCAGATCACGCATGGGCCGTGGCTCGTGGTGGACCTGCTCCACGTCGACGAAACCAACCGGTGGGTCTACTTCACCGCCGTCGGACGCGAGCAGGGCGAGGACCCTTACTACCGGCACCTGTACCGCGCGAAGATGGACGGCGGCGACGTGCAGCTCCTGACCCCGGAGAGCGGAGACCACGACGTGCGGTTTTCGCCCTCCGGACGGACCATCGTGGACAGCTACTCCACCCGGCTGACCCCGCCGGTGACGGTACTCCGCTCCGTGGACGGCAACGTGCTGATGACGGTCGAGAAGGCCGACTTCTCCCCGCTGCTGGCCACCGGGTGGAAGTGGCCAACGCCCTTCAAGGTGAAAGGACGCGACGGCGTCACCGACGTGTACGGCTACCTGTATTTCCCGCCGAAGATGGAGGAGGGTAGGACGTACCCGATCATCGACTACATCTACCCTGGCCCGCAGACGGGCCCCATCGGGTTCCGGCAGGCCGCGACGGGACCGCAAGGAAACGGCCCGGCGCTGGCCCAGTTGGGCTTCATCGTGTTCACCGTGGACGCCATGGGCACGCCGCTGAGGAGCAAGGCGTTCCACGACAGCTACTACGGCAACATGGTGGACAACGGAATTCCCGACCACATCGCCGCGCTCAAGGCGCTCGCAGTGCGCTACCCTGAGATGGACCTCGACAAGGTAGGGATCTACGGCCACTCGGGAGGTGGCTTCTCGTCCACCGACGCCATCCTGCGTCACCCCGATTTCTTCAAGGTGGCCGTGTCCTCGTCGGGCAATCACGACAACCGGAGCTACGACTACACCTGGGGGGAGAAGTACCAGGGCCTCCTCGAGCACAACCCCGACGGCACCGACAACTTCGACTCCCAGGCCAACCAGAACGCCGCGGCCAACCTCAGGGGCAAGCTGCTGCTCATGTACGGCACCCTGGACGACAACGTCCACCCGAACGCGACGCTGCTCCTGATCGATCAGCTCATCAAGCACAATCTGGACTTCGACCTCATCGTGATGCCGAACCGGAACCACGGATACGCCGGTGAGCCGTATGTCATTCGGCGCACCTGGGACTACTTCGTGCAAAACCTCCTGGGCGAGACGCCACCTCGCCAATACGAGCTCAAGCCGCCTGGGAATTGACCGTAGATATCGCGTCCTCTGCGCTTCGCGGTCCCCTCGACGAAGTCGTCACGGTTGCTGGGAAGCGTCAGGCCGACCATCATTTGTTTCATTCCCCGCGTGGGCGCGCGAAAAACGTCGCGAGAGCGCCGTTTGAAGGAGGCTCGGGGGCACGAACATTGCATCACGATCGCGGCGGGCAGCGAAGCGGGAAGCCTGGCCGGCGGCGAAGAAATCGACGGGGGTTCAGCCAAGCGAATGAAGTCGCTCCAGGGCGAACGTACGATAGGCCCGGAAGCGCCACCCGGTGCCGCGCACCCCTTGATGGGGCAGGCTTCCGCGGCCGACCGCAAACGAGTGCTTCTGCTCGAGTGTCGGCTCGAGGAGATGCGGTCCGCGATCGACGCCGCTCGCGAGGAAGCGGACCGCGCCCGAACCAGGCTTGCCGAAGCCGCCACGCGCGAAGCCGACCACGCCCGCCGCTACAGTCTCGTCCACGAGGAGCTCGCCGGCGCGCGCACGGAGCTCGCCGCGCTTCACCGTCGTCTCGAGCGTTCCGACGCACTCCGGAGGGAGATCGCCGGGCACCTCTTCGAGTCGGGCCCACCCGCGGATGCCGGGGAGCTCGTGCGGCTCCGGCGGAAGGTTCTCGCCGAAGATCAGCGCGCTCTCGTGAACGACCGGACCGTGGCTCGTCTGCGAGAGAGGGTCGAAGAACTCGTGGCCAGCCGCGAGACGCTCCTGACCCGGGTCGCGGAATGGCAGCAGCTCATCAGGGAGGACGGACCCGGAGCGGCCGATCTGTCGGAGTTCCTGGCGGAGCTCCGGCGCGAGATCCTCGATCTCGAACGCGAGAAGATCAGGAGCGATGCTCGCGAGGGGGCGCTTCGGTCCCGCCTGGCCATGGCGGGCATCGACACGGAGGTCGAGCCTCGTATTGCGCCGGCCTCCTGGCGGCCCGATGTACGAGAGACGGCCGTCCCAGCCGAGGCGTCCGAATCGGACGACGGGTCCGACCCGCATGAGGAGTCGGGGCTTCCCGGACCCCTGGCCACGCCCGCGCCGACCGTGGTGGAAGGGCCGGCCCCGGAGCCACAGGTGGCCCAAGCCACCGGATCGCAGCCGCCCCGTGCGACGTGGCTTCCCACCGTGCCGGGAGACCGCGCTCGCGCCCTGGCTGTCCAACTCGCGGAGGCGGACGTGCCTACCCTCCGGGCGAACCTTCTGGTCCAGTTGGGCCGGACGGGCGATCCCGGCGCCGTGGACACCATTCACAGATGGACGGAGGCCGCGGACCCCTCCGTGCGCGCCGCGGCGTACGAGGCGATCGGCCGGCTCCTCGAACATGCGCCCAGCGAGCTCGAGCCGTACCTGCGCGATGGGCTGGCGGACCCCG
>JBBSOM010000395.1:0-4052 GCA_038259715.1 Longimicrobiales bacterium | reverse complement strand
TCTGCTGCGCGTTGGCCCGATCCGGCGCCAACACGACGGATGCCAACAAGAGCAGAGCCGTTGCCGTTGGAATCCGGGCTCCGCTCGGTCCGAACAAGCGAGCAATCATGTCCCCCCCCAGTGCTGAAAGACTGGCGAATCGACGGGCCCCTCACAGATGTGAGGGGAGTCGTCGCCCACGAAGGTCGGGGAGAGGCGATTGTCGGGCGTTACCCTACCGTTAACCGCCCGTGTGGATCAGTTGCCGAGCAACGCCAGGAAAGCCGGGTCAGCGCGCAGATCGTGATAGGCGGGGTGGAGGCGAAGAACGTAGGGCGTGATCCGCGAGGGAACCGAGAGGAGACGGCCAAGCACCTGGACGGCGTCACGATTCCGGCCCGTGAGGGCGTAGACCTCGGCGAGGCGCTCGAGGATCTCGCTGCCCGCATACCCGTCGCTGGCAAGGGGAAGCAACGCCGCGGCTCGTTCTCCTTGTAGGATGGCTTCGTCGTCATTGCCGGCGAGCGCGGCGCCGATGGCCGCGTAGCTGCTCGATTCGGCGAGCCGCAACACGCCCCGTGCACCGTGCACAGGCTCCGACAAACGGCGCTCGTCGGCAATGACCTTTCCGATGGAGTCCCCGTAGGCGGCCGCCCGCGCGCCGTCGCCCTGAAGTCGATAGACGAGTCCCATCAGGTGGAGTTCGTCGAGGGAACGCGCCGTATCGCCCTCGGCGGACTCGGAGTTGCGCAGCGACTCCAACGCGCCCTCGGGGTCGTCCCTGAACAGTGCGGTGAGCGCCGGGAGCACACGGTACTTGGAGGAGAGGGTCGCCGGCGCCTCCTCGAGCACGGCGCGGGCGCGGGCCGTGTCACCCGAGCCGTTCAGGTAGAGCAGCGCTTTCTGCCCGTACGCCGCCTCGCTCCCAGGCGAAATGGCGATCGCCCGGTCCAGCAAGCGCTCGGCCCGGGGATACTCCCGCATCCGCATGAGCATCTCGGCCAGGACCACGGTGGTGGTATACGAATTGGGATCGACCTGAAGGGCCGCCGTCATCGTCTCCGCCGCATCCGCCCACTGCCCCTTGCGTCGCTCCACGAACCCCTTGAGCGAGAGGGCATCCGCGTCGCTGGGGCGGACGGCGAGGGTCCGCGCGAGCCGATCCAGAGCGCTGTCGTAGTCCTGTGCCCAGTACGCGAAGTAGTAGGCTTCGGCCAGCCAGGTGTCCCCATCGTCCGGCGCGAGCATCACGGCCCGTCGAAGCGCGGCCTCGGACTGGGTCATCCAGTAGGGCTCGTCGAACAGATAGCCCAGCAGGAGGCTCGATCGGGACAGTGCCGCATAGGCCGATGCGAACCCGGAGTCCAGCATCACGGCGTCATTGAAGAGGCGCACCGCCTCATACGCATCCCTGCGGTTCACGACCCGGGAGGCGTGCAACTTGCCTCTCAAGTACAACTCGTACGCTTCCTCGCTCTCCGTCGGAGGAGGCGCGGGCCCGGTCCACCGGGTATCGGGAAGCCGTGTCTCCAGGGCGTGGGTCACCTGTCCCGCAATTTCCGACTGGATCGCGAACAGGTCCTTGCGCTCGGCGTCGTAGCTGGACGACCAGAGCTGCTGGTCGCTGTCGGCGTCGACGAGTCGGGCCCAGACCCGAACGCGGTCGTCGGAGATCTGGATGGCTCCTCGAATCAGGTACCGAACCCCGAGAGCCTTGGCGACCGTGCGATTGTCCTCGGAGTCCAACGGGTAGTTCATGACCGAGCCCCGGGCGATCACCCGGAGACTCCGGACGCTGGCGAGCCGGGTGAGGATCTCCTGGTGGACCGCCGCGGCGAGGATTCCATCCGAGGCCTCCGATCCGATATTCCGGAACGGCAGCACCGCCACCGCTCTGGGCACCAGGGGCTCCAGATGACGTGCTGACAGGGTCGGACGCATGATCCCCGCGGTGGCCACCATGGTGATGACCAGGACGATGCCGAGCCCCAGGGGAGCGAACGCCGTCCGTTTCCCACGGATGGGAGCCGGGATCCACGTTGTCCACCTCGTCCACGCTCGTGCCTTCCCTTCGTGCCGCGCAGCCGACGTGGCGGCCGGCGCGGCAACCTCCGTGGCCGCGAAAGGCTCGCCACCAGTGGATGGTCCCGAGGTCGTCGCGCTCGCGACTGGAGAGGTTGAGGCGGGTACCCCAGCCATCCCCGACCTGGCCCGCTGCCTTGCGGCCTCCGCGGCCGCCGCCGTCTCGGGAGATGGCTCCATCTCATAGTCACGCTCGAGCCGGTCCGCGAAGTCCGCGTAGACACGGACCGCGGTAGCTCCGTCACCCGATCGCGTAAGCGCCTCGATCAGCGCACGGACCGACAATTCATTGAGCGGATCGAGCTCAACGGCGCGGCGCGCCCATACGCAGGCACGCTCGTCATCTCCTGACTCGGAGGCCTGTTGGTGGAGATTCAGCGCGGCGCCTACGGCGTCACGGCGCAGACGTGCTCGGGTCTCCTCCAGCCACCGCTCGAAGGGAGGTGCGTCCGAAAGGAAGAAGCCTTCCAGGAGGTCCGCGCCATACAGATCGAGGGCACCCTCCCATTTCCCGTCAGCGAGAGCCGCCTCGAACGCGATCACGTCGCAATCGAGCACGTCCCTGGAGAGCCCCAACTCACCCTCGCCCCGACTGACGATGGCCTCCGCTCCCAGGCGACGACGAAGGAAATGGAGCGACTGACGGAGTGAGTTCCTCGCATGATCGGCGTCGCTCTCCGGCCACAGCAGACCCAACAGCGTATCTCGGCTGTGGAATCCGTTGGGGGTACCCACGGTCAGGTACGCCAGCAACGCCAGGCGCTTGCGCTGGGACAGGATCGAGAGGCTCCGCTCCCCTTCCGGGCCGACCAGGTCCGGAGTCCCGAAGAGTTGCAGACGGTACATAGAGCCTCGAAAGCCGCAGGGGTGCCCCGTAACGGCACAATAACGGCGAATAGACCGGTCCTTCACCACCCTGTCAAGCAGTTCCGGAAGGAGCCGTATCGAACCAGGGAGGACCGTATGCTCCGGGAAGCCGCGAGTTGTTTGTTGCTCACATCGTTTCTGCACGTGGGCGCTGGCGCCCAGACCGGATCCGCCCAGGACCGCGACGTCCGGGAATGGGAGGTGAAGACCGAAAAAATGCGGGAATGGCTGCAGCCGACCATGCGGCAGCACAACGTGGATATGTGGATCATCATGAGCCGCGAAAACAACCCGGACGCCGCCCTCGAGCTCTTCGGCGGGTACGGCATCACCGGGTGGTACGGCCACAGGAACGCCTACGTATTCTACGACCCGGGGCCCGGAAAGCCGCTAGAAACAGTCGTTTTCGGCACACATCTGGGTGGATATCTGAACCGCTTCTTCCAGCGGATGGAGAGCTACCACGGCGACTCCGGCGGTCTCGCTCCCCTGCTGCGCGCCTACGTGGAGGAGAAGGACCCGTCTGGCATCGCCATCAACGAATCCCGCACGATTTCCATGGCCGACGGGCTCACCGCGGGAATGAAGGCGTACCTCGTGGAAGCGATCGGACCGGAGTACACCTCACGCCTGGTCTCTTCCGAGCCGATGTTCATCGACTACGTCAGCCATCGGACACCCGCTGAACTGGAAATCGAGCGCGAGGCGGCGCAGCGGACGTGGAACATCCTGAGGCGAGCGTTCTCCGCGGAGGTCGTCACCCCCGGCAAGACCACCCTGATGGACATCTACTGGTGGGTGAAGAACGAATGGATGGCGTAGGACCTGGAGTTCGATTTCCCCGCTTCCTTCGGGGTGCAGCGCCAGGGTTCCGAGGAAATCGCCCATCCGGACAACCCGGTGATCGAGCCCGGCGACGTGCTTCACGTCGACTTCGGCGTCCGCCTGATGGGACTGGTCACCGACCAGCAGAAGATGGCCTACGTCCTGAAGCCCGGCGAAACCGACGCGCCGGCCGGACTGAAGGCCCTGTTCGCCCAGTCCGTGCGCCAGGGCGACATCATCGCCGAGGCGATCAAGCCCGGCCGCCTGGGCCACGAGATCATGGAGAGCGCGGAGAAACG
>JBBSOM010000394.1:0-4054 GCA_038259715.1 Longimicrobiales bacterium | reverse complement strand
GCCTCGAGCGGTCGGATGTCGTCGATGACCCACGCGGCGCGCCCGTGCGTCGCGATGACAAGATCCTTCTCGCGCGGATGCACCACGATTCCGCGCACGGGGACGCGCGGCATCCCGCTCCACAGCGTCCACTTCTTGCCGCCGTCCAGCGAGACGTACATCCCGAACTCGGAGCCCAGGAAGAGCAGATTCGGGTTCACCGGGTCCTGCTCCACCGTGTGCATGAAGTAGTCGAGGTCCGACGTGACCAGGCTCGTCCAGCTCTTCCCGAAATCGCGTGTCACCTGCACGTACGGCGCGTTGTTGCCGCGGCGGTGGTCGTCGAAGACCACGTACGCGGTCGCGCTGTCGAAGCGGGAAGGCTCGATGTCGGGCACCCATGTTCCCGAGGGTACGCCCGCGACGGCGGCGCGCACATCGGTCCAGGTGCGCCCTCCGTCACGGGTCAGTTGGAGATTGCCGTCGTCGGTGCCCACCCAGAGGATGCCGGCCTTCACGGGACTCGGCGCGATGGCCACGATGGATGTGAACGCCTCGGCGCCCGACGCGTCCCCGGTCAGCCCGCCCGACTCCCCGTACTTCTGGTGTTCGGGATCGTCGGTCGTGAGGTCGGGGCTGATCGTCGTCCATGTCACGCCCATATCCGTGCTCTTGTGCACGAACTGGCTGCCCAGGTAGATCGACCCGTCGAACGGGTCCGCGGCCATTCCGGCGTTCCAGTTGAAGCGCAGCTCGGTGGATGTGTCCGGTGCGGCCGGCTTGATGACCTTGCGCTCGCCGGTCTGGCCATCGAAGCGCACGATGTCACCGTTCTGCGTCGATGAGAAGCCGTAGCGCGGGTGGTCCGGGTCGGGGAAGGTGGCCATGCCGTCGCCGAAGGCCACCTCGTCCCAGTCGTACATGCGGATGCCGCCGTTGTGCCACGTCACGGCCGGTCCGACGAAGGAGCCGTTGTCCTGCAGGCCACCGTAGACGTGATACGGCGTGTCCATGTCTACCGCGATGTGATAGAACTGCGCGAAAGGCAGATTCTGCACGAAGCGGAACGAGCCGCCTCCGTTGCGGGAGATGTAGACGCCGCCGTCGTTGCCGTCCGCGATGACCTTTCCGTCCGGGCTGATCCAGAAGGCGTGGTGGTCCACGTGCACTTCGTTGAAGCCGAGCAGCGTGTGGAAGGTTTTGCCGCCGTCGGTGCTCTCGTTGATGGGGCTCTCCACGATCCAGACGTGGTTCGCATTCTTGGGGTCGACACGCACCTGTCCGTAGTAGAAAGGGCGTCCGTCGATGTTCTCCGTGCGGTTCACCACGGACCACGTGTCGCCGCCGTCCCCGGAACGGAGGAGCGCGCTCCGCTCGGCCTCGACCAGCGCGTAGACCACGTCGGGCTCACTGCGGGAGAAGTCGAGTCCCGTGCGCCCGAGTTCGCTCTCCGGGAGGCCGTCCTTCGCGGTCAGGCGCTTCCACGTCTCGCCGCCGTCATACGTGGTGTAGATGCCGCTGCCCGCGCCGCCGGACTTGAAGAACCAGGGCCACCGTCGGTGCTCCCACATCCCGACGATGAGGTGGTTCGGATTGGAGGGATCCATGACCATGTCGCCCGCGCCCGTGCGCGGGTTCACGTACAGGATCTTCGCCCACGTCTTGCCACCATCCGTGCTCTTGTAGACGCCCCGGTCCTCCGAGTCCTTCCAGCTGTTGCCGAGCGCACCGACGTAGACGACGTCGGCGTTCCGCGGGTCGAGGAGGATCTGATCGATGGCGCCCGTTTCCTCGAGCCCCATCCCGGTCCACGTCTTGCCGCCGTCCAGGGTCCGATAGACCCCCGTGCCGACCCCGGCCGAGTTGCGACGGTTGCGCTCACCCGTGCCGACCCAGACCAGGTCCGGGTTCGGCTGGTACACCGTGATCGAGCCGACCGAGGCCGCCGGGAGCTTATCGGTGAGTGGCTGCCAGGTGATGCCGCCGTCCGTGGTCTTCCACACGCCCCCGGTGGCCGCGCCGACGTACAGGATGTCCGGGTTCGCGTCCACACCGTCGATGGCGCCCACTCGGCCGCTCATCCCGGTCGGGCCGATGCTGCGTGCGTGCAGCGTCTCGACGAGGCCCGGGGGGAGCTGGGCCGACGTGGGGGTGGCGCCCAGGACGGCTGCACACAGGATGGTCAGAGCGACGCCGATACCGCGTCTCATTGTGCCTCCGGAACGTTCAGGTCGTACGGGTCACGAGGGGTCAGCGGCCGGCGCTCGTCGCTGGAGCCGACCCTGCGGGCTCGGCAGGCACCGCGCGTTCTGTCGGCGTCACGCGTTGGGCGGGGAGATCTTCGTAGACGGACATCTCCACGATCCCTTTCTCCAACCAGGCGTAGGCGCCGTCCATCGCGTGGCGGGCCACGCCGTACGTAGCGGCGTCGTCGTTGTGGAAGAGTGCGCGGAAATGCTCCCGCATGCGACGGCGTGAGTGGCGGCAGAAGAGGTCGGCCAGCTCGTACGGCGTGCGGTCGGACGGATTGGCCTCCACCCGTCTGCGCGCACGCACGGCCACCGCGGCGGTGACGAACAGTTCCGCGCCGATATCCACGATGCGCCCCAATACGGCTTGCTTCTTTTCGAGCGACGGGCCGAAGCGCACCATGGCGTGGAATACCGCCCGAGCCAGCCGGCGCGACTGGCGCTCGGCGTGGCGAAGGTGCGGGGCCAGGGGCCCGTATGCACCGTACTTGGGCGGCGGGCTCCAGCCCAGGAAGCGGGTGGGGTACCACCAGGCGTAGTGGAGGCCCGCCCGCACGAGCGCGACAAGGCGCTTGCTGGTCGGTGCCCTCGGGTTGATGAGGTCGCCCGCCACCTTCAGGTGGTCGTCCACCGCCTCCCGGGCGATGAACAGGCGCATGATCTCGCTGGAGCCCTCGAAGATGAGGTTGATGCGCAGGTCCCGGACCATGCGCTCGACCGGCCACGGCGTCTCGCCCCGGGCCTTCAGGGAATCGTGGCGCTCGTAGCCCCTGCCGCCCCGGATCTGGAGGCAGTCGTTGGCGATGCCCCAGGCCCGCTCCGTGTTCCACAACTTCGCCATCGCGGCTTCGAGGCGGATGTCGAACGTGTGGGTGTCAACCATGCCGCTGGTGAGTTCCACCACCGACTCCATGGCGAACGTGTCGGCGGCCATGCGGCCGATCATCTGCGCGACGGCGTCGTGCTTGCCCACGGGCTGGCCCCACTGGACGCGCTCGGCCGCCCACGTCCGGCTCACCTCCAGAGACGCCTTGCCCGCGGCGGCGCAGAAGGCGGGCAGCGAGAGTCGGCCAGTGTTCAGGGTGATGAGGGCGAGCTTGAGCCCCTTCCCCTCGCCCCACAGGAGGTTCTCCCGGGGCACCTTCACGTCCGTGAAGCGGAGAACCCCGTTCGAGAGTCCGTTGAGGCCCATGAACGAGCACTCATGGATGGTCTCCACCCCCTCCCACGCAGTCTCCACGATGAACGCGGTGATCGGGCGTCGGCCCTCCTTCCCCTTCGGGGCTGGAGTGCTCGCCATCACGACGATGATCTCGGCCCGAGGGCCGTTGGTGCACCAGAGCTTCTCGCCGTTGAGGATCCAGTGTGACCCGTCCTCGGAGAGCTCGGCGTGCGTCGTGACATTGGCGGGGTCCGAGCCCACGTCGGGCTCGGTGAGGGCGAACGCCGACAGGGCCCCTTTTGCCAGCCGGGGCAGGTACTTTTTCTTCTGCTCGTCGGTGCCGAAATACATGACCGGGCCCGGCACGCCGATGGACTGGTGCGCGGACAGGAACGCGCCGGTCGCGCCGCAGCGGCCGGCCACGATCTGGAGGGCATCGTTGTACGTGGTCTGGGAGAAGCCCAGGCCACCGTACTCCTGGGGAATCTTGATGCCGAACGCGCCGAGTGCGGCCAGCCCCCCCAGCACCTCGTCCGGGACCCAGCGGTCCCGGTCGATGGCGTCTCCGTCGATGTGGTCTCGGGAGAACGCCGTCAGCCGGTCCAGCCATTCCCTCGCTCGATCTCGTTCGGCGGGGTCGGGCTCGGGTGGCGGCCAGAGGAGG
>JBBSOM010000393.1:0-4063 GCA_038259715.1 Longimicrobiales bacterium | reverse complement strand
GCCACAGGACGGGCAGGGGACGAGGCGCACGTCGGTTCCGCAGAACGGGCAGAACCTGAGGCGGTCCGATCCGGGCAGCACCGCTCGGCACCACAGGCAGTTCTCCGGAACGGCCGGGGCGGGCGCCTCCGCTTGTGCGTCCCCGTCGCCCGCCGACGGGGCGTCGGGGGGCGCCAAAGACGACTCTCCCTTTCCAGGCGAGAGGAAGTCGACCAGGAGCATGTCCTCCAACTCCGGATCCGCGGCGGACTCCGACGGCGATTCCGCCTCGCCGCGGGGCGTGCCTCCCGGAATCGAGAAGAGCAAGTGAGCGGGATCCAGCCGAACGTCCACCGCCGCATATTCGCGATAGAGTCCAGTGTTCGGATTGGATGCCTCGATCTCGTCCTGGAGCGCGCGCAACGCGGCTTCGGACTCGAGAATCAGGTACCCGCCCTCACCGGCCAGCATGCGCAGGAGGGCATCTTCGTAGTCGCCGTTCATCTCGATACCGAGTCGGTCCCGGTGCGTGCCGTACGGCACGAGATTCTGGTAGATCTCCGCGACCGTGAACGGCTCCTCGAGGTACTCCGGGCGCTTGGCCCGGATCTCTTCGACGAGTGCGCGGTGCAATCGCGCGAGTACGTCCCCTTCCTGGTTCATCCGTCACCTTCTCCGCTCGTGTCGGCCTCGCGCTCGAGCTGGATCAGCCCCGCTGCGACAGCCGCTCTCAGGAATACCTCGGGATCCGTGAACGGGATCTCCTTGCCGCTCTGCTCGTGCCACCGCTCTGCGAGCCGCCTCATGTAGTGGCCGAGCGATTCGTGCGAAAAACCGGCCTGGTCGCGCATCTGGCGGACGATCTCGTGCAAGGTCCCCCGCAGCCGATGGCCGTCCGTGAGACGCACGACGTACCGCGCCCCATCCCCGTGGCCGGCTCCCCGCTCGAACAACTCGAGCTGGCTGGGGTCGAACACCGTCGTCGGTGCCCCTCCGCCCATGCGGGCCTCGACTTCGGCGAGGAGCCGATCGATCGGATCCTCGAGGCTCTCGAGTTCGCTCAGGCGTAGCTCCCAGGGCGCGAGGCGGGCGTCCCCCGCCTCGAGATGCCAGAGCGAGCGTTTGAGCTCCATCAGGCGCCACACGGCCAACGCGTCCCAGTGTTCCTGGGGCGGAGGACGCTCGAACTCGCGCAGGGCGCCCTCCCAGTCCCCCCGGTCGTAGAGGAGGTGGCCGAGGTAGACGCGCGCCTCGTGCAGGTCGGGGTCGAGGCGGAGCGACCGACGGATCTGGCGTCCCGCGCCGACGTCGTCCCCCAGGCGATGCAGCGCGTACCCGAGGGAGGCTGCCGCATCCGCACTCTCCGGCCGGGCCGCCGACGCCTTGGCGAATACGTCACGGCAGTCCGCGTACATCGCCTCGCGGTAGAGGGCACGCCCCATTGTGAGCATGAGTTCGATGTCGTCGTCGTACCCCATGTCCGCGACCTGGCCGAACAGCCGAAGCGCATCCGCCCGCTCCCCGAACCGAAGCAACGTCTCGCCGAGTCCGACGAGGGCATCTTCGTGAACCGGATCCAGCATCGCGGCACGTTCGAAGGCCTTCCTGGCCCACGCGAATTCCTCGCGCGCCAGGCGCGCGTACCCGAGTCCGACGCACAGCTCCACGGCGTTCGGATACAGGGAGAGGCCCTCTTTGAGCATCTCGAGGGCCCCCTCGTAGTCACCGTCGTTATAGAGCTCGTGCGCGTGCTCGTCGTATTCCTCGGAACTGAGGAACCCTTCGGGCATGTAGGGTGCTCCTTGGACGACCGTCCGGCAGGCGCGCTCGCCTGACGTGGGTGGATGCTACGCAATGTAATGTGCCGGCTGGGACGGAACCACCCTACATATGGGACCTGCTGTGCGAGCCCCTACCGCCCCGATATCGAGCGCGTCATCGAGTACGGAACCGCGGCCGCCGACGCCCGAAGGAATGGCGTCCTGAAGGCCGCCCCCGGAGGTCCCTCTGTATGGCTCTGCCCGGGGCCAGCCCGGCCCAAGCTCGGAGTGCCGCCACCGTCACGGTGGACAACACGCGAGCGGTCCCCATGGTGGTCTATTTCGAGGACGGACCCTTCGATACGCGCATCGGGACCGTGGCGGCCCATGCGAAGACCACCTGGCCAGCCATGACCTGGTCGTGCAGCGAGGCAAGAACTTCGACGTGCTCGTGCCCACAAACGACGACGGGTACGTCGCCCCGCCGCCTCGCGAGCGGATCCCCAATCCGGGTCCTGGCACCACCACGGTCACCGTGAAGAACGAGCGCGACCAGCCCGTGGTGGTCTTCGTGGAGCGCGGTGACTTCGACACGCGTATCGGGACCGTTCCGCCGAATCACGAGTCGACCTGTACGTCCCGAAATCCATCATCCGGCTCGGAGCTGCGTGCCCTGGCGTACACCGGGGGGAAACCGCTGCTCTGGTTCGCTACGTACCCCGACCGGCTCGCATTCCCGCCGAGTACCGAGATCTCGTGTCTCGTGTTCTTCAGACCCGAGAACGACTTCTACAGTCGCATCGACCAGCCGCACAACATGTTTCGGCTGAACCGTTTCCTGCTGAGCCCGGTCACCGTGGCGCCCACGCCCGACGCCGACTACTGGACCGCCGATCAGATCATCAAGGTGAAGTTCCCGTGGCTGCGAGCGGGATTCGAGCAGGCGGTCGTGGACAGCGGCCGGCATGACGCCGCCACCGAGCAGCTGCCGAACCTGGTCTTCTCGGCCCTGCGCCTGCTGTGGGCGGAGAGCGAGATCGCCATGGATCGTTTCGACCTGCAGCTCGGACGTCTCGGACTATCGGGCTACAGCGCCGGCGGAACGGCCTTGTGGCAAACGCTTCGCGCCAACATCGGACGGGTGGCAGAAGTATACGCGTTCGATGCCGCCGACACCCACAAGAACCCCAGCCTCGCGAAGTCCTGGTTCCAGCAGCACGACGACGCCTGTCTGCGGATGGTCGGCGGATACACCTTCGCCCCCGTGGGTTGCGGCATCGGGCCCAATCTGCAAGTCGCCGAGCGCATCGGTGACACCTCGGGTCGCGTGAGCGTCATGCCCGGCGACCCGCAAGAATACGACGACGGCAGCATACCCCACTGGGTCTATGCGACCGCACTGCATCCCCGAGTGCGTCCCAGCGGCGACTATCGGCATCAGTTCGCCATCTTCGGCAGCTATCCGGGCAAGGCGACTCCACCGAACAAGACCTTCCTGCAGCAGTTCCTCGAGTCGTCGGGCTTCTGATCGGTGACGAGCGGGCCTGCCTCCCGAGGTCGTTGGCCAAGCGTGGAAGGCTCCAGCCCCACGTTCCCTGGAGGCGCAACGAAGGTACGCTACGCCTTCCCGTACGCGATCCCGCACAACGAGCACACCAACTCCTTGCCGGCCCGGTTCAGGCGGTGCCCTCCGTCACCGTCATGACGCGGACAGTCCGGATCGTCTCCGGCATCCTGAACCGCCTTCACCGCGGCACGCTCCGCGCGCGTAGCCTTGGGCAGAAGCATCTGATAGCGAAGGGAGGAGGCACTGCATTCGAACAGCGCCACCGAGCCTCCATCCGGCAGGGGCCGGATGCCGAGCAGCATCAGGAATCCACCCATGGGCGAGGGCATCTGCTGGCCGGCGTAGAACGCCTTCTGAAGGATCTTGTCGTCCTCCAGGACCATGACACCGTCCGGGCCCACGCTGGCCTTCGGCCGATACATCTTCTCGGTCGATTCCTTGATGGCCTTGGCCGCCTTGCGGCGTTCTTCGCGCCGCTCCCTGCGCCGCTTCTCGCGGCGAGCTCGTCTTCGCGCCTCCCGCCGCTCTTCGAGCGTCGGCTCCGATTCGTCGCCCTTCCCGAGCAGTGCCGAACGGCGCGCCTTCTTCCGCTTCTTCGGCTTGTCGCCGGCGGCAGCCTTCCGTTTGACGGGCGGCTTCTCGGTCGGCGACGAGACGGGAGCGGCGGTCGACGACGAGACGGCGGCGGCGGCGGCGGGCGGCGGAGACGCCTCCTGGGAAGCGGGCTTCCCGGATGCCTCTCCTTCGACGGGCTCCT
>JBBSOM010000392.1:0-4063 GCA_038259715.1 Longimicrobiales bacterium | reverse complement strand
ACGGTCGTCACTTCGCTCGTGACGTCGATCACGGCCGGTCCGCCCCCACCGCTGGTGAGGTCCGAGCAGGCGCCAAACGCCAGCACAGCCAGAAGGCCCGCGAGAACGCGGGGGCGTCGCCGAGTGGAAGTGTCCATCGAGCCGTTCCCAGGGGAGCGTGGTTGGCCAAGTGAACGACCCCGTCCCCGAGCGGCGGCCGCATGCCTGCAAGATACGGATACGTCGGCAGCTTCACGCCGTTTCCGTCCGGGTTGGTCCAGGCCCGGACGCGGGACCCACGGCGATGCCCGCCAGCTCATATCCACCCCTTTCGCTTGAAGTACATCAACATGGCCCCGCCGAGGACCGCCATGATCACGAGCAGCGTCGGGTAGGCCCAGTGCATATGAAGCTCGGGCATGTAGTCGAAGTTCATGCCGTACAGCCCGGCGAGGAACGTGAGGGGAATGAAGATGCTGGCCATGATGGTCAGGACCTTCATGACCTCGTTGGTGCGGTAGCCCACCGTGGACAGATACAGATCGACCGCTCCGGACACGAGGTCCCGCAGCGCCTCGACGGTGTCGATCACCTGGACCGTGTGGTCGTAAACGTCGCGCTGGAAGATCTGCGTTTCCTTCGAGAAGTACTCGTCTTCGGCGCGCAGCAACTGCGCGAAGACTTCCCGAAGAGGCCACACCGCGCGGCGGACCGAGATCAACTCGCGCTTGAGCGTATGCAGGGCGTGCATCGTGGATTGCCTGGGGTCGTCCAGCAGTTCCGCCTCGAGTCCCTCGGTGATGTCGCCCACGCGCTCGAGCGCCGTGAAGTAGTGGTCGACCACGGCGTCCATGAGCGCATAGGTGAGGTAATCCGCCTGGGCATTCCGGATGCGAGCGCGACCGCTGCGCAGGCGCTCGCGCACCCCTTCGAAGACGTCCCCGACGCGCTCCTGGAACGTGAAGACGTAGCGCTCGCCGAGGATGAGGCTGAGCTGCTCCGTGACCACCTCCCCACGCACATCGTCCCAACTCAGCATCGGAAGGACGAGATATACGTACCCGTCGTACGCCTCCATCTTCGGACGCTGGCCGACGGAAACGATGTCTTCCAGCATGAGCGGGTGCCAACCGAAGTGGTCGCCCAGTCCGCGTATGAGGTCGACGTCGTGCAACCCGTCCATGTTGATCCACGTGACGGTCGGCGCGTCCTTGAACGGGAAGCACTTCTTCACGTCATCGACTTCGGTCTCGACGATGTGCTCCGCGTCGTAGTCGATGATCCGGATCCGGACCCGCTCGACCTTCTGAGTGCCGGTGTGGACCAGCGTGCCGGGCGCCGCCCCGGGCTTCTTCGTGGCCCGACGCACCAAGCGGCCCATGACCCGCATCTGATGAAGCGGGTTGATAGATTTGGGGATCATCGACGCTCCGTTGGGGTTCCGATCCTCACGCCCACCTTGGCCCGTAGGGTAATCACAAAGCCATGAAGACGCTGCACACCCGCGCGTTCACCGTTTCGGTCGTGTGGACGCTCGCGCTGCTTTATCTGGGCAGCGTGGTACACGCGACGCACTCCAGCCTCGCCTGTCCGGACTGGCCCACCTGCTACGGGACCATGGTTCCCGTCATGACCGGAGGGATCTTCTGGGAGCACCTCCACCGGCTCGTCGCCGGAGGCCTCCTTCTCATGTGGGGCCTTACGACCTGGATCGTCTGGAAAGAATTGCGCGCGACCCGTCCCTGGGTGTTCAAGGCGTGCCTCGCAGGCGGCGCACTCCTCATCGTCCAGGCCGTTTTCGGCGGGATCACGGTGTTGTTCAAGCTGCCACCCGCCATCTCGACCACGCACCTTTCCCTGGCCTTCATCTTCCTGGCCCTGGCGACATTCCTCGCGTCGCGTACGGGCTGGTCGCAAGGGACGGAGATGCCCGAGGCCGTGGCCGGAGTCGTGCGTCGTTGGGGACTCACGGCCGCGGTTCTCGTCTTCGCCCAATGCGTGCTGGGTGCGCTCGTGAGACACACGAAGGCAGGCATGGCCTGCCCCGACGCACCACTCTGTCTGGGCCACGTGATCCCGCCGATGGACAGCCCGCTCGTGGCACTGCAGTTCACGCACCGGGTGATGGCGCTCGTCGCGGCAGCGGCGATCTTCTGGCTCGCGGGTTGGGCGCTCAAGGTCGGGGCGCCCGCCGTCGTGCGGAGTTGGTCGAGTTGGGCAGCCGTGCTGATCCTCGTGCAGATCTCGCTGGGCCTCGTCTCCGTGTTGACCGGTTTGGCCGTGATCCCCGTGTCGCTGCACACGCTCGTGGCCGCGAGCACGCTGGCGGTGCTGGTGCATGTCACGACGCTCGGATGGGCCACGCGCTCCCCCTCGGGCGCGCCCACGCCGGAATCGGCCGATTCCGCGACCGTCGCGCCGTAGAGCGCACAACTCTTGGACCGAACACAGATCGGCGATCACCTCGCCATGGTCAACGCCACACTCAACGCGACGAGCGCCGTGGCCCTGGCCACCGGTTGGGTGTTCATCAAGCGGCGTAAGCTCCACTTGCACCGCCGGGCGATGACGACGGCGATCACCGCGTCCGCCCTCTTTCTCGTCTTCTACCTGACGCGGGCAGCGTTCACGGGCACGCACGAGTTCGCGGGAACGGGGCTCGCGAAGACCGTCTATCTCACGATCCTCTTCTCTCACATGACGCTGGCCGTGGTCGTCGTCCCGCTCGTCCTCCGCCTGATTTGGCTGCTCCGCCGCAGACGTTTCAGCGATCACGCGCGTCTCGCGCGCTGGACCTTCCCGATCTGGGCCTACGTGTCGGTAACCGGCCTGATCGTGTACCTCCTGCTGTACCACGTCTACGGATACAGGTGAGCTCGCGCTCGGGCGGCCGACGGAAGTCCAAGACTACGGGGTGGCGAACGACATCTCGACCTCGGCGCCGCCGTCGGGCACGTTGCGCAACTCGATCTCCCCGCCCATGGCCTCGATGGAGCGACGCGCGTGCGGCAATCCCAGGCCAAGACCGTCGGAAGAGGTCGAGTAGAATGGGTCGAAGGCCCGCTCGAAGGCCTCTTCGGTGAAGCCCGCGCCGCGGTCACGGACCTTCACCCGGGCCCGGCCGCCTTCCGTGACCACGGTCACGTCCACGGGACCGCCTTCGCTACCGAAACGCGCCGCGTTGTGCAGAATCAGGTAGAGCCCGTCCATGAAGCCCTGAGGGTTGACCTCCGCCCGCACGGGGCCACCGTCGAGGCGAAGACGCACGGCGACGCCCTGATCCGCCGCGAACTCGTGGGTGACCTGCTTGGTGAGCTCGACCACGTCCCGGCCTTCCGTGGTAGACGCCGGCTCGGCCAGGAAGGAATCCAGATCCTGCAGTGACCCGAGCGCCTGTTCGATCCGTTCACGCAGTTCGGCGGCATCCGAGGCGTCTCCGGCCCCTGACAGAGGAGCGCGTACGGCTGAATCGAGGAAGCCGCTCACCCGCCCGATCGCTTCCTGGAGCGCACGTTGGCGCTCCAGCTCACGTGGGGTCCATCCGGTCTTCAGGGCACGCTGCACATCCGCTTCCGGCGTACCCGCCGGCGCGTCAGGGGGGGCGACGCCGCGCGCGATGGCGTCGGCCAGGGCCCGCATCCGCTTTTCGGTCTCGGCATGGCCTTCGACCAGGCCCTGCTCCCGTCCCGCACCTCGCCCACCTGCCCGTCCGAGAGCGAAGCCCACAACACCCAGAACCAGGGCCACAACGATCAGGGCCGCGTTCATATCTCCATGACTCCTTCGTCGTCTCCACGTGCGCCGCGCCCATGCGCGCGGACCACCGTATTGCGTGGAAAGGGGATGGACCTCGCTTGCACCAGGCAAGACCCCTGTTCCGCAGCGAAGGGATCTTCGCACCGCCGCACCCATGGTGCAACCAAGGTTGCCCCTGCCGCCCAGCCCCCCCTATCCTCGGTGCCCATGGACAACCTCGGGCCTCTCCGCCGACTTCTCGCCGACAGTTCGGACCCGGACAACCCGCCGGCCGAACAGATCGCCGAGCTCTTCGACCGCCTCCGCCGGGTCGCTGTCGTCGGAATGT
>JBBSOM010000391.1:0-4072 GCA_038259715.1 Longimicrobiales bacterium | reverse complement strand
TGCAGGGTGCATCACAGGCTACTTCACGAAGGTGGATGGCGCGTGGTGTGGTGGGGATCTGGCCGGGCAGTATTCGTGGATCCGCGCGGCGGCGAGCACTTCGACGGCGGATGGACGCCGCCCGGGCCCGGCAACGCCGACGCCCTGGTGGACGCGAATCAGCGTCGCGGCGTGGAGCCGGACTGGAGGACCGCAGGCGCGCGATGGAAGCGGATCGAGGACGTGCCGGACGAGGTGTGGTTCAGGGCGTTGGAGGGTGCGGGGTAGGAACATCTCCACCACACCATCTCTGCCATGTCCCTCGGGGGTGTCAGGCAGGACATCATCTGGTCTACGCCCTGTTGCAGGTCGGGGACGACTCGGCTGCGCTGCAGGAGATGACTAGGCTGCAGGAGACCGCCGATCTCGAGCCGAGCTTCAAGACGGCGTTCCACCTCTCGTCCGTTCCGGCCCGATACGCCCTCGAGCGGCACGACTGGGCACGTGCGGCCCAGCTCGAGCCACGGCCCGATCCGGCCCTGGCTTGGGATCGCTTCCCGGGGCCCGAGGCGGTCACCTGGTTCGCCCGAGGCATGGGCGCGGTCCGTACGGGCAACGTCCAGGCGGCCCGAGACGCAGAAGCCCGCCTCGGCCTTCTCGGAGAGGCTTCCGAGCGTCTGGGCGAACAGATCTTCGCTCGTCAGACCGAGATCCTGCGGTTGGAGATCGCGGCGTGGCTCGCCCATGCGGGAGCCGACGAGGACGGCGCCGTCCGCCTCATGCAGCAGGCGGTGACCCAAGAGGCGAGCACGCCCAAGCCTCCGAGCCCGCCTGCGCCCACGCTTCCCACCTCTGAGCTTCTCGGCGATCTGCTCCTCGAGCTGGGTCGGCCCCAGGCGGCACTTCACGCGTATCAATCGACGCTGGCATCGGAGCCCCGGCGCTTCGACAGCGTGGGTGGGCGTGGCCAGATCGACACGGGGGATGGGCGACTCGGCGCTCGCGGCGAAGTGCTACCTCGAGCTGCTGGAGATCGCTGTAACTCATTCACCACGGCAGGAACTGCTCGAAGCCACCGCGTTCCTGGGTCGAGGAGCTGAGGGGCGCGGGGCGCGTCGACTGATCCCGCAACGGCGGACGACGGGCGGGGACTACGCTCCCCGGGGGTCCCCCGGGAGGTAGTGCCCCGTCACCCTGCGGTAGGCCGTCGATGTCCGCTCCCCCGGAGCCCCGTCGACTTTCACGAAGACGCCCGGGTGCGTGTTCAGCCACCGCTGAAGGTCCTCGGCACGCTGCGCCAATGTCGGGTCCTCGGGACGCTTCCCTGAATACCGAACCGATAGCGGGCGCGCGTCCTCGACCGGGGCGGGCTGGTCCGGGAACTCGATCTCGCCGCGCTCCGCAAGGCGGCGGAGCAGAACCGCCGCGCCGCACTGCTTCGACCTCGCGGTGTCGGACCATCTTCCATCCGCTACGTACTTGCCGCTCGTGTAGTGCTGGGACAGGCTCCACAGATACGGCGACAACACGTGCTGGTGATGGAGTCGGTATCCCCAGCCGTTGTAGCCTTCCACCTGGTAGAGGGTGCCCCCCAGGCTCCAGTCGGTCCTGCCGTCCAGGCGACGCATCCCCAAGGCGTCCGCGGCGCTCTCCTCCCACGTGAACGGCGGCCCACCCATCGACGGTCGCCCCGCAGGTACATGGGTCGTCCGGCGCGTGAGGGGATCGCCGTTGTGGAGGTGTTGGCGGAAGCTGAGGCTCGCCTCCATGGCGTGGATCACCGCGACGACGAACCACGGGACGTTCTGCAGGGCCTCCACCGCCGTGTAGCGAGGACGGCTCTCGAGGATCTTCGCCACGATGGCCTCCACGGTGCCGGCGTTCTGCGCCGACACGACGCACGTATTGAAGCACGTCTCGTACTCGCGCCGCAGTCCTTCGCTGAAATCGACCTTCGCCATGGCTCCCTCCGGCCCTTCCGGGCGTCAACGCCGGTGCACCACCAGGTGCACGCTTCCGCGGTTGTTGTCATAGAAGTGCCACGCGTCGTTGGCGTAGGCATAGAGATACCCCGACGCCGCAGGCACGTACAAGCAGCCCGAGCCGATGAAGAACGCCTCGTGCGGCACGAGGCGGCCCTGCGGATCGACCCCTCTGCCGCTTGCCACTTCCCCGACCAGCCCCATCCAGGGAACGCGGCGCCCTCCGAGGCGCTCCTGTCGCTTCGTCAACTGGAAGTCCGCCTGTGCGTTGCCGCTCACCTTCCTGAACAGGGTCTCCACTTCGCCGAGGGCCGAGCCGAGCATGCGCGCCGCTTCGAAGGGTCTGAAATGGCCCTCATGGACGCCGTTCGGTCCGCTGGAAATGTCGCGATCGAGCCACTCCCCGCTCGCCTCGAACTCGTAGGTCGTTCCGGCCTCGAGCCAGAGGCCCGTGGGATTCCAGGGGTTCGTGCCGTACACGGTGCACTCGTGCGACCCCCCTGCGATCAGGCTCGACGGTGTGGGTCGATACGGGGAGTCACTGATCGGAGCGCACTTTCGCCGAGCGACCGCGGATGCGTGAAGGGGGCTCCGCTTGTCGTCCAGGTCGGGCACCCAACGCGGGCGGCTCGGCAGCAGCTTGAACGGGTCGACCCACGAATCGTGCACGACGCCGAGCGGATCCGGCTGGATCTGTTTGACCATGCCGGAAACGAATCCGAGCCCGAGGGTCTGCGCCTCGTCGATCATCCACGCGAGTGCGCCGTCGGAAAGCCCCGTCTCCCGGTAACCGCCACCCACGTCGCTGTGGACCCCCGGGAACCACAGCTGCTTCAGGTCGTCGCTTCCCTCATCCGGCTCCTCCCAAAGCGTAGGCTGAAAGGTCTCACGCAATTCGTCGAGCGCGACGGCGTGCCGTGCGTGCCGCACCAACGGGTTCAGCGTCGTGTCGTGGAAGTCGTGCTCGCTGGTTGTATCCAGCAGATTCAGCAGGGCCAGGTCGTCGGGAATCCCCAACGCACCCACGGTGTCCCACACGCCGATCAGGTAGATCGGGATGTCGATTTCCCCGTCGGCTGTGTGGAGCCAGGAGGGATCCCAGTCGTGCCTGTCCTTCTGACGATCCCGGTACCCTGCCTGGAAGATGTCGTCGATTCGGTCCCAGACCTCCTTGGGCGGCAGCCCCGTAAGACGGAGCAGACCACACCGCGCGATGAAGCCCGCGACGCTCCGAACCGTGTAGGCCCCGCGACTGAAGCCGAACAGGCAGATGCGGTCGCCGTCCTCATAGTTCGCGCACAGCCATTGATAGGCGCTCTCGATGTTCTTGTTCAGCCCGCTGCCGGCGGCGCCCCCGCTGACGCGGTCCAGGAACCCGGGTTCGGTGCCCACCCCCGGGTGATAGTACCGCGACTGTGGGGTCGCGCCGTCGTTCGCCTTGTCCGCGAGCGCGTTGTACAGCCGCACGACGTTGGTGGGGATCGGGACACCGTCCTGGCGCTGATCCACCGTGTTCCACGTCCCATCGCAGCACGCGACGAGATACTTCATGGGCACCTCCCGGGTGATCGTCCTGTGGCTTCTCCCCTCGGACCGGAGACTCCTGGGGGGGCTTCAACGCATAGATGACTCGCGGCGAGGCCGTGCGCAAGGTAGTCGCCAGGTCCTCCTTCGCCTCTCCGACCGAGTGCGGGGCCTCGGTGAGCTTCACCGCATACTCCAACATCGCCCGATCGGCGTCCGAGATCGACGCCGCTCGGAGATCCCGAGCCAGCACGCGGGAAAGCTCGTCCGAGCCGAGCAGCCTACGGAGTCCCCTCCGTGGTGATTGATTCAATGGAAGCAGTCGTTGGCGTCGTGCGCCGCTGGGCGCGGGTCGACACCGGCGGCGTCAGCCGTGCGCCAGGCGCGGCACCCATCTCTTGCCCCCTGACAGGGACCGGTCTACCGTGGCATCCTTGTAGACGGCAGTACACGGCGGCTCTTCCTCGCCGCCAGCATCCCCGATCGCACCGAGGTTCCATGTCACGCTCCATACGCGCCCACACCATCCGGCGCTTCCTCTTGGCCGCCGCTCTTGTCGCGCTGCCCTCGACGCTCCAAGCCCAGAC
>JBBSOM010000390.1:0-4074 GCA_038259715.1 Longimicrobiales bacterium | reverse complement strand
TGCGTACCTCGATGCGAACCACGGCCGGTGTCACCCGCTTGGCCAATTGCACAAAGGAATTCGACAGCGAGGCCGCGCTGGCCACGCTGTCGTACGGCAGCGCACCCGAAGCTGCAGGCGCCGCGGCCTCGGCTACACCCGCCTGTGTCCTATGGCGGAGCGCGCGGGGTACCAACGTGGCACCCGCGCCCGCTAACGTGGTGAGGGCAAGAAGAAGAAGCGTGACCTTGCCCGTTCGATCGTTTCTCATGGTGGATCTCCGGCGTCGTGGGCGGTCTGGCCGCCTCTTTGCTCTGCGATGGTGTCACCGCGGTCGACACGATGCCATTGCAATGCCGATGCCAGACCATAAATCGTTGTCTGTCCACTACTTATCATATTGTTGCAGTTGGTTGATATCCGCCACATTGGCGCTTTTCAACCAGCATTACACCCACCACAGGCCATGACGAAGACCCCAGCGACCGGACTGCGTTCAGCCCTCGCCACGCCGGGCATCGCGCTCGGCGCGCTATTGCTCGTGAGCCTCGCGATCGCCGCCGGGGCTCCACTCGCGCTGGCTTCACGAAACGTCCAACGCGTATCGCTGGTCCGGAACGAGTTGGTGGCCACGGCGCAGCTCCAGGAGCTCACGCTCACCCTTCAGGGCTCGCTGGTCGCGGATCTCTCGGGCGACATGACGGCGAACCTGCTCATGGTCGACGCGCTACGCGGCGCCCTCCGCCAGGTCCAGACGTTGAATATGCCTTTGGACCAGGAGACGGCCGAACGAATCGCCCAGCTCCGCGCGGTCCTCCAGAGGTCGGACATCGTGCCCGGCCCCGTCCTCGTGGCCGGCCTCTCCTTGCTGCGTGACGTCGCGGCCGCACGATACGGGTCCCAGGCCGCGCTCTTGCGACAGATCCAGGCCAACGCGGACAACGAACGCCGTCTGGCCTACTGGACGCTCGGCGTGCTCCTGCTGCTGCTCGTGTCCGGCGCCTGGTGGATCCCACGCAGGTTGCTCCGACCGCTGGGCGAGATGACCGAACTGCTCGGCCGCGTGTCGGAGGGCCGCACGGAGCCCGTCGCGGAGGCCGAGCGGCACCCTCTCATGGCGCCGGTGTTCGAGAGCTACAACGAACTGGTGCGACGGCTCGGCATCCTGGAAGACGAGCACCGGAATCGGGAGAAATCCCTCGAGCGAGAAGTCACGCGCGTGAAGCACGTCCTCCTCGAACAACATCGAACGCTCGCGGAAGCCGAACGCCTCGCGGTCGTCGGCACCACGGCCGCCGGGCTCGCGCACGACCTGCGCAATCCACTGGCCGGCGTACTGGCGGGGCTCGGAAACCTGCGCGCTGAAACGGACGACCCGGAGTCGGCACGGCGGATCGAGGTCCTCTCGTCCGAGGTCCGGCGAGCCGTCGATCTGCTGAACGGCTACCTCGCGTCGGCTCGACACACGCCCGAACCCGCCAGGCTCACGGACGTTCACGAACTGGTCCGCGATCTGATCGACCTGATGGGAGATACCGCGGAAGGAATCGCGATCACGGGAGACGTGGAGCCGGGATTGAGGGGCGTTCTCCCCCGGGATCGGGTTCGCCAGGCGCTCCTGAATCTTGTGGTAAACGCCGTGGAGGCCACGAAGAGCGCCGGCACGTCCGTGGTGGTCGGCGCCCGACGGGACGGGGACTGGCTCGAATTGTCGGTCACCGACGACGGTCGCGGATTTCCACCCGACTTCACCGCGGACAGCATCCGTCCCTTCTCCAGCACGCGGATGGGCGGAACCGGACTCGGCCTCGCGATGGTGAGGCGTACGGCACGTGACCTGGGTGGCACGTTGGAGATCGCGAACAATGAAACCGGCGGCGCGCGCGTGCGCATCCGCCTCCCTTGGAGGGACGCATGAGCGACGCACTTCTCCTGGTGGAAGATGAGGCGGTCCTGCGGGACGAGCTCCGCCGCCACATGACACGACAAGGCTGGGACGTAAGGGTCGCGTCGACCCTGGCCGAAGCTGAGGCTATCCTCGCCTCCGGCGAGGCCAGTCCGCTGGTCGTGCTGAGTGACATGACCCTGCCCGACGGCAATGCGCTCGACCTGTTGGAACGCGTGCGGGCGGAGTCTCAGATCAAAGCCGAGTGGATCATCCTGACCGGCTATGGATCGGTGGCGGATTCGGTCCGGGCTCTCAAGCTCGGAGCGTTCGAGTTCCTCGAGAAGCCCGCGCCGACCGAACGCCTCGACCTGGTCATCGCGGGGGCGGCGCGCAGTGCGCGGGCGCAGCGGCGAGTGGCCGAGTCATCCGCGCGCAACCACGAACGCTACGGCGTCGATGCCTTCGTCGGCGCGAGCGACGCCGCGGCAGAGGTAAGAGACGCGTTGACGCGTTTGGCCGGTGTACGAGTCGACGCATTACTCATCGGCGGCGAGACCGGCGTGGGTAAGGGCCTGGCCGCACGCATCCTTCACTACGTAGGTCCCCGGTCGAACGCGCCGCTCGTCGAGCTGAACTGCGCGGCTCTCCCTTCCGAGCTGATGGAGTCCGAGCTGTTCGGGCATGAGGCAGGCGCCTTCACGGGCGCCAAGGGACGTCACCGGGGCTACCTCGAGCAAGCCCAGGGCGGGACGATCTTCCTCGACGAGATCGGGGAACTCCAACCCTCGCTGCAGGCCAAGCTCCTCAAAGCCGTCGAGGATCGGCGCTTCCGACGGGTCGGTGGAGAGCGGGAGATCGAGGTGGACGTGCAGGTCTTCGCCGCGAGCAACATGGAAGCGGAGAAGTTGGTGACGGAAGGGCGTCTCCGGGAGGATCTCTTCCATCGCATCGCGCTCTTCCGTATCGACGTGCCTCCGCTGCGCGAACGCCTGGACGATCTGGAACCGCTCGTGCACCGGTTCGTGGCCGAGTTCAACGCGCGCTCCGGTAAGTCGGTGCGCGTGGTGCCCGAAATGGTCTGGGATCGGCTCGGCGCATACTCGTGGCCGGGCAACGTGCGGGAGCTGCGCAACGTCATCGAGAGGAGCGTGCTGCTTTCGGACGGGCCGGTGCTCCCGGACCGATGGCTCCAACTCCAGGGCGGCGCGGCGGCAAGGGCCGGCTCCGGCCCAGGCGGGGCTACCTCCCCCGACCACGCACACACGGGAGAGGACGGAGCGACGGTCGTGTTCAACCTCGACGGCAGCGAGTCGCTCGACGACCTCGAAGAGCGAGTGCTCCGCAAAGGGCTGGAGCTTTCGCGCGGTAACGTCTCGGCCGCGGCACGCCGCCTCGGGATCACCCGCCAGACACTGCGCTACCGGATCGAGAAGTACGGGCTGGACCACGAGCCCGACGCGCCCGACCCTCCTCGTGCATAACCACCGAATCGGCTCAATTGCGCCACCAGACGCACGGCGACCACAGCGTCGCAGTCGCCAAAACGGCGCAGGTACAGGGCTTTGGCCGCTGGCACAGGCGATGCATGATCTGTGCACCGGGTGCGGAAGCAAGCGCCCCGGCAGGCCCGATGGTCCGCCGCGTCCTTCAAGAAAAGAGGCACATAAATGAAAACGCTGCGCAGAACCGCCGGTGGAAGCCGGCTCGCACTCGGAGCGGCCGCTCTGGCAGCGGCGCTCATGGCATTCGCTCCGGCCACGCTCGCGGCCCGGATGACACCCCCGGGTTCATTGTTGGACAGCAATGTGATGAGGGTCGCTCCGAAGACGTTGCTCTCCGTGACCAACGACAACTGGCTCGATGTGCACCTCTACCTCGTGCGCGACGGTGAGCCGTTCTCCCTCGGCGTCGTGACGGGACCGGGGAATCAGGTCCTGGACCTACCCTCCCTGGCAACAATCCCAGGCGGCCGGGTTCAGATTCTCGCGTTACCGATCGGGGGCGTTGCGGACTTTCTGTCCCCCGAAGTGACCGTCAACCCGGGTGATGTCGTGCACCTGACCGTCGCGAACAACCTGGACCTCTCGACCCTCACGGTAGAGCCCGGCTCGTAAGCCCTGGGAAAGTCGGTGCGCCGGAGTCCGTGAATGCGGCTCCGCGGCCTCGGCCGCGGAGCCGCTCGCGGAGCCACCCACCCGGATCCAGCG
>JBBSOM010000389.1:0-4080 GCA_038259715.1 Longimicrobiales bacterium | reverse complement strand
TGAGTCGGCGACCGACCCCTCCGGACGATCTCTCCAGGCCCTGGTGTCCTCCTTCCGCGGGGGTCAGACTGTCACGACGCTCCGTGGACGCGGTTTCTCCATCCACTCTACCTGGTCCCCCATGAAGCCACGCTCCGTTGCCTTGTTGGCCTTGGTCGCCGCGGTCCCCGTCGGCCTCGTCGCATGGGCATTCGTCTTCCGGACCGACGGTCCCGCCGGCGACCCCGCCGCTCCCGACGCAGTCCGCCGCGCCGGGTCGGTCATCACCGAGAAGGACTATGCCTTGCGCGTCGGGGTGATCGCCCACGACTCGATGCAGGGACGTGATACCCCGAGCGAGGGGCTCGACAAGACCGCGCTCTGGATCGCCTCCGAGTTCGAGGCGCTGGGCCTGAAGAGTGCGGCCCCGGAAGGCGGCTTCATCCAGCGCTACCCGCTCGTGGCCACCGCGCTCGAAGCGGATGCTTCGGGCCTCCGCTCGGATTCCGGTGTCAGGCTGGCCTTCGGGACGGACCTGCTGCCCTTCCGGACGCCGACGGACGGGGAGGTCGAAGGTGGGCTCGTGCTCGCGTCCGGTGTCCCGGACGAGGGGGCCCTCGACGGGGACGCCCTACGCGGCCGCCACGTCGCGATCCTCCTGCCGGAGGACGTGCCCGCGTCGCGCCGCAGTCGTTTCGCGCTCCTGGGCGCGGCCATACGGGCGGGCGCAGCATCCGTTTTGGTCGTCGAGGAAGAGGGAGACACCGAGTGGTCCGGGGACGCCGGGCGTGCATTGCGTCCGCGGGTCGGCCGCCCGGACCAAAGCCCGGAGGCCGCGCCACCCGCCTTCGCGCCGATGCTCCAGATCCGGGCCGCGTCGCTGGATCGGATCCTGGCCGGGAGCGGCCTTTCGGTGGCAGACATGAAGGCAGCCGGCGGCCCGGCGCGCCTCACCAAGGTGCCAGGGGTGTCGCTCCGGCTCACGATGAAGGTCCAAACGAACGAGATGTCAGCACCCAACGTGGTTGCGATGTTGCCCGGTAGTGATCCGGTGCTCAGCGACGAGTACGTCGTCTTCTCCGCGCACATGGACCATGTCGGTATCGGCACGCCCGACGAGAACGGCGACTCGATCTTCAACGGCGCGGACGACGACGCTTCGGGTACGGTCGGCGTGATGGAGGTCGCTCGCGCCATGGCGGCGCTTCCCACGCCCCCACGTCGGTCCACCGTCTTCCTGCTCGTGAGCGGGGAGGAGAAGGGTCTGTGGGGGAGCGCTTACTATGCGGACCATCCGTCGGTCCCGATCGACCGGCTGGTCGCGGACATCAACACCGACATGATCGGTCGGAACTGGCCGGACACCATCGTTGCGATCGGCAAGGAGCACTCGGACCTGGGGGCGACACTCAACACGGTGAACCAGGAGCACCCCGAACTGGGCATGACGGCCATCGACGATATCTGGCCCGAGGAGAGCTTCTACACCCGCTCGGACCACTTCAACTTCGCCCGTAAGGGCGTGCCGATCCTATTCTTCTTCAATGGCACACATCCCGACTACCACGGCCGCGACGACGAACCCGACCGGATCGACGCAGAGAAGGCTTCACGCATCAGCAAGCTGGTCTTCTACCTGGGCATAGAAGTCGCCAACCGTGACGAACGTCCCCGGTGGAATCCTGAAAGCTACGAGCAGATCGTGAAAGGGGGGCGCTGATCCTGGCTTTCGACGTGCTTCAAAGCAGGGTGCGGACCGACACCCTCTGGCCTCAGGCATGTAACCACCGGAGATTAGAGCGGACATGCGTCTTCAGACGGGAGACATGGTGAGCATCCGACGAGCGATCACCCTGGCGCTCTTCGCCTTGAGCGTGGTGGTACCGGGCAGCGAAGCGCAGGAGCGCGACGCGAACGCGCGCGACGCGTACTTCCGTGGCGTCGCGGAGTTCTTTTCCATGCCCATGTCCGAGGTGTCGATCCTGGGCGCGTGGCGCCTGCCTCCGGAGGAAATCCCGGTGGCCCTCTTCGTGGCGCGCCAGGCCGGTGTCTCTCCCGAGGCGCTCGTCGCCTTGCGTCGGACGGGAAAGAGCTGGAGCGAACTGGCCACGCGCTACCACCTGGGGGCGGCTCCGTTTTATGTGCCGCTCGCGGACGGCGCGCCGGCCGGCGTCCTCTCGGAGGTCTACGATCGATACCGGAAGGTCCCGACGGCGAAATGGGGCGAGGTATCGCTCACGGACCAGGACATCGTCGGGCTCGTCAACCTGAGGCTACTCACGCAGACCCTCCATATGGAGCCTGAGCGCGTGCTTGGGCGGGCGAGCTCGGGACAGTGGGTGGAACTCTATGTGCAGCTCCTCCGGGGTTCGGGCCCGGAACAGGGAAAGCGGGTACGGTGAGTCCAGCGCGCAGGGTTCCCCTCGAAGGGTGGAAGGAACTGCCGGAGATCGAGATGCTCGAGGAGGCCGCCGCGTTTCTCGCCCGGATGCGTCGCCGCCGCACGGTGCGTGATTTTTCGGACCGGCGGGTGCCCCGAGAGGTCATCGAGCGGTGCTTGCTGGCGGCGGGGACCGCGCCCAACGGTGCCAATCGTCAACCCTGGCATTTCGTGGTGGTGGGCGACCCAGAGGTGAAGAGCCGGATCCGCGCCGCCGCGGAGGAGGAGGAGCGAGACTTCTACCAGGGCGGAGCGCCCCAGGAGTGGCTCGACGCGCTGGAGCATCTCGGCACGGACGAGAACAAGCCATTTCTCGAACGAGCGCCCTGGCTCGTGGCGATCTTCGCCGAGAGCTATGAAGTCGCGAAAGATGGACGGCATCTCAAGAACTACTACGTCACCGAGTCGGTCGGCATCGCAACCGGTATGCTCATCACGGCCCTGCACCATGCTGGACTCGTCGCGCTCACCCACACGCCGTCGCCGATGAAGTTCCTGAACGACGTTCTGGACCGTCCGGCAAACGAGCGGCCATTTCTGATCCTTGTGGTCGGCTATCCCGCCGAGGGCGTCATGGTTCCGGAGATCACAAAGAAGCCGATCGAGGAGATCGCAACATTCATCGAGTAGGGGTGACCACCGAATTCCGGGGATTGGCGACTTGGCAGGGAGCCTGCCGCGCTCCGCGATTGGATCCCCCGGGGCGAACTATTCCCGGTTTGGACAGTATACGTCCCATTCGCGTGCATCCGGACCCCTTTCTTCCACGGCGTGACCCGTGCGGTGTGAGCGTCAGGGTACGAGCCTTTACCAGGTGGGTAGGACTTGAGTAGCACAATGCAATTCGTCGAGCGCGCCACCGAGCCGTCGTCGCCGGAGGTGGGCCGCCTGCTCGGCGCCGTCCGGGGCGCCCGCCCGGGCCCCACGCTTCTCTGTATCGGAGCGTTGCACGGCAATGAGCCTACCGGCGTCCAAGCGCTGACTCGGGTGCTCGATCGGCTCGGGCCCAGGGCTGAACAGATGTGCGGCGATTTCGTCGCCCTGGCGGGAAATCGTCGGGCCCTGAACGCGGGGCGGCGCTTCATCGACCGCGATCTCAACCGTGCGTGGACGGACGTCCGGATCGCACGGCTGCGCGAGCACACCGAACCGGATCTGCTCGAGTCGGAAGACCTCGAACAGATGGAGCTCCTGGACGCTATCGAGAGTGTGGTAGCCCGGGCGCGAGGCCCGGTCTACGTGCTCGACCTCCATACCACGTCGAGCGGTGGGGGTCCGTTCACCGCGTTCGGGGATACGCTTCCGAACCGCGCGTTCGCCGCGCACATTCCGGTACCGATGATCTTCGGGCTCGAAGAGCAACTCGAGGGAACGCTCCTCGCGCTCCTGGAACGCCACGGGCTGGTGGCGGTTGCCTTCGAGACCGGTCAGCATGGAGAGCCGCGCGCGATCGACCGGGCCGAGGCCGGCGTCTGGCTTGCCGCGGCGGCAGTCGGGCTTCTTCCGGAGAGCGCCCTAGACTCAGTCGAGAGACGGGAACTCCTGCGCGAGGACACTCGAGGAATACCCGAAGTTCTGGAAATGCGGTATCGACACGCGATCACCCCGGAAGACCGCTTCCGCATGGAGCCGGGATATAGGAATTTCCAGCCACTCGCGGC
>JBBSOM010000388.1:0-4087 GCA_038259715.1 Longimicrobiales bacterium | reverse complement strand
GCGTACCTCTCCCCCCGGAACCAATCGTCGGAACCCCTTCGGTGGATGCTCGGAGAAGTCCGCTCGCTCGATCCACAGCTCGCGCGAGAACGGCACCGGACGAGAGCCCTCCCTCGGGACGTCGTGCGGCCAGTGCGGAGCATCCAGTTCTTCGCGGACCCCCGCGGCGAGGTTCGTGATCACGAGCCGGAGTGGGTCGAGCACCGCCATGACGCGGGGCGCGCTGTGGTTGAGCACGTCCCGCACCGCGAACTCGAGCTTGCCCGGGTCCACCCACGACTCGGCCTTCGCGACGCCGACCATCTCGACGAATCGACGGACGGCCTCGGGAGGCACGCCGCGCCGGCGCACGCCGGCCAGCGTGGACATCCGGGGATCGTCCCAGCCGGATACCTTACCGGTTTTCACCAGCGGAATGAGCTTCCGCTTCGACACCACCGTGTACTCGAGGTTGAGCCGGTTGAACTCGTACTGATGCGTGCGCGGCTCCTTGAACCCCACGTGGTCGAGGAGCCAGTCGTAGATCTCGCGGTTGTTCTCGAATTCGAGCGTGCACAGAGAGTGGGACACGCCCTCGAAGGCGTCTTCCAGGCAGTGCGCGTAGTCGTAGAGCGGGTAGATGCACCAGGTGCTACCGCGACGGTAGTGGTGCGCGTGCCGGATCCGGTACAGGACAGGGTCGCGCATGATCATGTTCGTGGCCGCCAGGTCGATCCTGGCCCGGAGCACGTGCGCGCCGTCCTCGAACTCTCCGGCACGCATGCGCTCGAAGAGGTCGAGGTTCTCTGCTGTGGAACGATCACGGTACGGACCGGCAACGCCCGGCGTGGTGACCGTGCCGCGGCCCTCACGGATCTCCTCCTCGCTCTGGGAGTCCACGTAGGCGACCCCTTTGCGGATCAGCACCTGGGCGCACTCGTACATGCGCTCGAAGTAGTCGGAGGCGAAGTACAGGTGTTCGCCCCAGTCGAAGCCGAGCCAGCGGATGTCCCGCATGGCCGCCTCGACGTACTCCATGTCCTCCGTCTCCGGGTTCGTGTCGTCGAAGCGGAGGTGACAGCGGCCGCCGAACTCCCGCGCGACGCCGAAGTTCAGGCAGATCGACTTGGCGTGGCCGATGTGGAGATATCCGTTCGGTTCCGGAGGGAAGCGCGTGACGATCTGGGCGTAGGGGCCGTCGGCGACGTGGGCCGCCACGATCTGGCGAATGAAGTCCTGGCCCGGGCGCGGGGCGGGTGTGTCGCTCATCTTGGTCAGCCTTCTTCCTGGTCAGCCTTCTTCGGCGGCCCACTCCACGGGCGAGGGGTCGTCCCAGTGTGCGAGGCTCTTGGCCTTGTGCGCCGCCCGTTTCCGTAAAGCTACACGGGTGCGCGCCCACGTGGCCCAGAGCGTCACGGCCGCGCAGATCACGATGCTCAATTTTTCCGGATCGATGAAGTTGATCGGCTGGTTCGTCAGCTTCGGATCCAGGAACGCTCCGTGCACGATGAAGAGGATGGCGCAGGCGTACGAGCTGTAGTGCACCGCCTTCCACACCTTCCGCCCCATCTTCCGGCGGACGTAGGACGTCACGACGACGACCGCGAGCAGGTAGAGCGAGAGCGCACCCAACACGTTCATGAGGGGTTGCTGCGGCGCGTGCACGGGCCACCAGACATCGGCCCACGACCAGCCCGCCGTCGGCGAGAACGGCAAGAGGACCGCGTGCGCGAACGAGAGCACCAGCGCGATGTACCCCGTCCAGTTGTGGAACGTGAAGTAGTTGATGCGCTTGTGCGGCCAACGCTTGAACGGGTTGTACTGGACGCCCAGCAGGAGTCCGAGCAGGATGTTCGCCGTCAGCAGCCAGATGGCGAACAGCCCGAGCTGGGCGGAGATGGAGACGACCATTAGGGAGCGCGGGTTCGGGACAGCGAAGGGTGGAGCGCGCCAAGGTGAGCGCCCCCTTCGGGGCGCGCAACCGTCTCGCTACGTTTCGACATTGGCCAGGTCGAGGCGCGCCGCTCGCGTCCCGCGACCACGGAACCGCAATCAAGATACACGATCTCCCATGCGCATCCACACCGCTACCGCACTCGCCGCGGGCGTCCTCCTCACGCTCACCTCGCCGACCCCGACCCGGGCCCAGACCGTCCAGACCCTGCCCCCGACGAACCAGGCGATGTTCGCGCCCCTCCAACTGCCTGAAGCCGATGCCTACCGCATCGCGACGGGCGCACCGGGGCCGGAATACTGGCAGCAGGAAGCCGACTACCGCATCCGCACGTCGCTCGACACGCTGAGCCATACCGTGTCCGGATCCGAGACGATCACGTATGTGAACAATTCCCCGGACTCGCTCCCCTTCGTTTGGATGCAGCTCGAGCAGAACCTGTTCGCACCGGACAGCCGGGGGTCGATCATCAACTCGGGCGACCGCGCCCGCTGGCGTGGCTCCTTCGAGGGCGGAGGTCTTCGCCTCGACTCGATCGCGATCGATCAGGACGGTCGAAGCTACGCGCCCGAATCCTTCGTGGACGGAACACGCATGCGCGTCGACCTGCAGCGCGCGATGCGCCCGGCGAGCGACACGGTGCAACTCCGTATTTCGTGGAGTTTCATCGTGCCCGAATACGGCGCGGACCGTATGGGCCGACTGCAGACCGAAAAGGGCTGGGTCTACGAGATCGCCCAGTGGTACCCGCGCATGACGGTCTACGACGACGTACACGGATGGAACACCCTCCCCTACCTCGGGCAGGGCGAGTTCTATCTGGAGTACGGGGACTTCGATGTCGAGATCACCGCGCCGCGCGACATGCTGGTCGTCGGCAGCGGCACGCTACTCAACCCGGACGACGTGCTCACAGGCAGGCAGCTCGCGCGATACCGAGCGGCCCGCACCAGCGACACGACCCTGGCGATCATCGCGGCGGATGAGGTCGGCACACCCCAGAGCCGTCCGTCCGGAAACGGCCCCCTGACGTGGAAATTCCGCATCGAGCACTCGCGCGACTTCTCCTGGGCCGCTTCGAAGGCGTTCATCTGGGACGCCACGGGGTGGGACGGCGTCCTGATCCAGTCCGCGTATCCCCACGAGGGTATCGGGGACGAAGCGAACCCGGGATGGGAGAACGCGACCAAGTACCTGCGCCACACCATCTCCTACTATTCCAAGGAGTGGTTCCACTACCCGTGGGACTCCGCCGTCAACGTCGCGGGAATCGTCGGGGGGATGGAGTATCCGGGGATCGTCTTCTGCAGCGTCAACGCGCGCGGCCAGGGCCTCTTCAGTGTGACCGACCACGAGTTCGGGCACAACTGGTTCCCGATGGTGGTGGGGAGCGACGAGCGCCGGTACGCCTGGATGGACGAAGGCTTCAACACCTTCATCAACTACTACAGCAACATCGACTACTGGGGCGCCGGCGCCGAGAACGCGCGCAGCGAGCAGGCCGACTACATCGCCCCTCAGATGTTGTCGCCCATCGCCGACCAGCCGATTTTGACGTTCCCCGACCTGATCCGCGGCGAGGGGCTCGGCTTTCTGGCCTACCGCAAGCCGGGCTTCGGCTTGATCCTGTTGCGTGAGATCATCCTGGGGGACGCTCGGTTCAAGACCGCCATGCGCACCTACGTGCGCGACTGGGCCTACAAGCACCCCACACCATCCGACTTCTTCCGCGTGATCGAAGACGTGTCCGGCGAGAACCTGTCCTGGTTCTGGCGTGGCTGGTTCTACCAGACCGACGTGCTCGACCAGGCGGTGGCGGGCGTGGACGCACAGCCGGACGGCTCGGTTCTGCACCTCCGCAACGACGAGGGACTGGTCATGCCGGTGCTACTCGAGGTCGAGATGGCCGATGGCCGCGTCGTCCGGAAGCAGTTGCCCGTGGAGGTATGGACCCGCGGCAACGCCTTCGACTTCTTCCTCGCCGGGAAGGGCACGGTGGTCCGCGTCACCCTGGACCCGGATCACCGCCTACCCGACGTCGACCGTACCGACAATGTCTGGACGAGGGGCGTGAGCTGACGGGAAGCGGGCCGGGCTCCGCGCGCCGAGCTTCCACCGCTCCAGGACGCCGTAGGCGGCGGGTGTGATCGTCAG
>JBBSOM010000387.1:0-4093 GCA_038259715.1 Longimicrobiales bacterium | reverse complement strand
GGATTCGAGCAGGGATACATGGCGCCACAGATCAGCGGCACGTCGATGCGGGCGTCCCGCGTCAGCGCGGTAGTGAGCCCGGTAGGCGGGTGGGTCATTCGCCGGTCCCCTTGGACTGCGTGGGCGCGGGGCCGAGACGCCAGCGCGCGGTGACCGTGGCCACCTCGTCGCCGGCCTCATCGCGGATGTGCGCCTGGACCTCGTAGTCGACGGGGCTGGAGATCTCGGGGATCACGCACGAGCACTCGGCTTCGAGCGTGCCGCGCGCCTTCTTGTGATACGCCACCTCGATGCCGACGAGGATGCCGCGGATCGTGGGTGGCAGGGCGCCCACCAACGCCAGGCCGCTGGCCGCCTCCCCCACGTTGGCCAGCGCGATCGCGTGGATGGAGTTGAGGTGGTTGCTCACGGCGCGCCGGTCCCGGATTCGGATCCGGACGTGGCCCGGCTCGAACAGGACGACGAGCGGGCGGACCGTCCCCGTATACGGAACGAGCCAGCCGAAGATGCGGCTGAAGAGCCATCGCCCACCCGGCAGAGGAGACAGCCGGAGCCAGAAGGTACGCAGAGTGGCGGCGGACGAGGTCGCGGGCACGGGATCTCATTGAACCGGGAGTGGGACGGGCTATCTTCGGTGTCTTCGGGGTCCGGTGCAATGGCGAACGCAGCGCGGTGGGGGGAAGATGGAAGGCTTCAAGGCAGGGGTCGGGAGGTTCAGGCCCACCCGTGCCGACCTCGCCGCACTCGTGCGCCTGGCGTTCCCGGTGGCGGTCGCGCACGTGACCATGATGCTCATGGGCACCGTGGACACGATCATGGTGGGCCGGGTCTCCGCCACGGACCTCGCCGCGGTCGCCCTGGGCAACCTGTACTTCTTCGGCGCCGCGGTGTTCGGCATGGGCGTGCTCTTCGCGCTCGACCCGGTCGTGGCTCAGGCGGTCGGGGCGGGGGACCCGGTCGGAGTTGCGCGGGCCGTGCAGCGGGGTGGCATCCTCGCCGGCTTGCTCACGGTGGTCGCCACCGTGTTGCTCCTTCCGGCCGAGTGGGTCTTCCGCGCGCTCGACCAGCCCGTGGACGTCATTCCCATCGCCGCGGGCTATGCACTGGCGTGCATTCCCGGGGTGCTCCCGTTCTACCTGTTCAACGTCTTCAGGCAGAGCCTCCAGGCCATGCACCGGATGGGGCCCATCCTGGTCACGGTCGTGGCCGCCAACCTGGTCAACGTCTTCTTCAACTGGGTCTTCATCTACGGGCATCTTGGCGTGCCGGCCCTGGGCGCCGTGGGATCGGGGTGGGCGACCAGCCTGAGCCGCTGGGTCATGGCCGGGTCGCTCCTGGCGCTCGGCTGGCCCGCGCTGCGCTCGTCGGTCCGGCCGCTCCGTCCGGAGGCGTGGGCACGGACGCCGCTGGTGCGCTTCCTGCGCCTCGGCATACCGATCGGCGCGCAGCAGCTGCTCGAGTTCGGCGTCTTCGGTGCGATGGGGCTGCTGATGGGGTGGCTTGGGACGGTGGCGATGGCCGCGCACCAGGTCGCACTCAACATGGCGTCGCTGACGTTCATGGTCTCGGTAGGCGTGGCGCAGGCGGCGACCGTGCTCGTCGGCAGGGCGGTGGGCCGCGAGGACCCACCCGGCGCACGGCGGGCCGCCGGGGCCGGGCTGCTGGCCGGCATCGCGTTCATGTCCTGCACCGCCGTGCTCTTTCTGGTCGCGCCGGGCGTGCTGGCTCGCCTGTACTCCGCGGACCCGGGCGTGGTCGCGATCGCCTCGGTACTCCTCCCGATCGCCGGGATCTTCCAGGTCTTCGATGGGATTCAGGTGGTGGCGTCGGGCGTTCTGCGGGGCGTGGGCGACACCCGGGTGCCCCTGCTCGTGAACCTCCTCGGGTTCTGGATGGTAGGCCTGCCGGTCAGCCTGGTACTCGGCTTCGGGCTCGACCTGGGCCCCCGTGGACTCTGGTGGGGTCTGGCCGCGGGGATCGGCGCCGTGGCGCTCCTGTTGCTCGCCAGGGTGCGGGCCCGTTTCGGCCGGGATCTGCGCCGGCTCATCCTCGAAGACGACCATACGCACCCGGTCGCGGCCGTCCAGGCGGCTCCGTGACCTCGACAGGTATGGATCCACTCAGCAAGTACCGGCTTCCTCTGTTTCCGCTCCCGGCTGTGCTCTTTCCGACCGCGACGATGCCTCTGCACATCTTCGAGTCACGCTACCAGCGGATGGTGACGCGCTGCCTGGAGACCGATCGGCGTTTCGGGCTGATCCATCACGACGCGGACGCCTCCGGCCCGTTCCTGACGGAGGAGGGGCAGGTGGGCTGTTTGGCGGAGATCGAAGATTTCCAACCCCTCCCCGATGACCGGGCCTTCATGGTCGTGCGTGGGGTCGAGCGCTTTCGCATGGTGGATGGGATCGAATCAGAGGAGCCGTTCTACGAGGGCCTGGTGGCTCCTTACCAGGACATCCCATCGGACGACATCGCGATCGATCTTCAACGGCGCCGCACCCTCGCGCTGTTCCGCTCGGTGCTCCAGATCCTGCCCCAGGACCCTGGCGCCGTTCCGGAATTCGATCCCTCGGTCGAGGTGTCCTTCCCGCTCGTCCGCACCATCGGCATGGATCCGCCCTGGCAGCAGGCCTTCCTGGAGGTCCGCCGGGAGGCCCATCGCCTCGAGCGCCTGGACGCGGTCTTTCGCGCCGCGCTGGGGTAGCAGCCGGCCCGGTCCCGGCGTTGCCCGCGCCGCGTCCTTCGGTCAGCTTGCTCGGCATGAGCTTCACGTTCCACTGCCTCGACATCCCGGATGTCGTCGTCGTTCGCCCGACCGCCCATACCGATGGGCGAGGCTCGTTTGTCGAGACCTACCGGCGCAGCGCGTTCGTCGCGGCCGGCATCGACGCCGTTTTCGTCCAGGACAACCGGGTCCGGTCGGGGTCGGGCGTGCTGCGCGGCCTGCACTTCCAGCGCTCACCGGCGGCCCAGGGCAAGCTGATCCAGGTGCTGTGGGGCGCGGTCTTCGACGTTGCCGTCGACCTGCGGCGAGGATCGCCGTGGTACGGACGTTGGCTCGGCCATGAACTGACCGCCGAGTCCGGGGAGATGCTGTGGGTGCCCCCGGGCTTCGCCCACGGCTACGCGGTCCTCGGCGAAGGCGCCGACGTCGGGTACAAGGTCACCGCCGAGTACGACCCATCTCTCGACGCCGGTGTGTGCTGGGACGATGCGGAGCTGGCCGTTCGGTGGCCCTATGCGAACCCGATCGTCTCGGCGCGCGACCGTGCGCTGCCCCCGCTCGCCGACTGCGAGGCCGCGGAATGAGCGAGGGCGTCGAGCGACACCTGGAGGTCACGCGCACGGCTCGATACTGCGTGCTCGGGGAGGAGCTCCGGACTCCGGCCGAGGTGTGGTTCGTCCTGCATGGCTACGGGCAGCTCGCTCGGCGCTTCCTGCGCCGGTTCGAGCCCGTCGCGGACGGGTCGCGCATCATTGTCGCCCCGGAGGCGCTGTCGCGCTTCTACGCTTCCAGTGATCCCGGCCGGCATGGGCCGACCTCGGTGGTGGGCGCCACGTGGATGACGCGCGAAGACCGCCTCACCGAGATCGACGACTACGTGCGCTACCTGGACCGCGTGGCCGCCAGGACGTTGGACGTCCTGACCCGTGCGCCGCACGTCACCGTGCTGGGCTTTTCACAGGGCGTCGCGACCGCCGCCAGGTGGTCGGTGCGGGGGAGCATCCGCCCCGCTCGCCTGGTCCTCTGGGGGGACTTTCTTCCGCCCGACCTCGATCTCGCACGGGCCGCCGAGCGGTGGGCCACGGTGGACGTGGTGGCCGTTCGAGGCAGCAGGGATGGAGTGGTGCGGGCGGGGGAACGTGCGCGCAGCGAAGAGACTGCCGCACGTGCCGCGGGCGTGAAGCTGCGCTACGTCGCCTACGACGGGGGACACGAGGTCTATCCCGCCGCGCTCGAGGCGTTGACGGGCGGTCACGCCTCGGGTGGTCCGCCCTCGGGCGATTCGTCGAGCGGTGGGCCACGGTGGACGTGGTGGCCGTTCGAGGCAGCAGGGATGGAGTGGTGCGGGCGGGGGAACGTGCGCGC
>JBBSOM010000386.1:0-4104 GCA_038259715.1 Longimicrobiales bacterium | reverse complement strand
TACCGGCGATTCGCGGCACGGGAGCCGGGGTGGACCAAGGTGGTGCTCACGCCCGGATGAGACGTTCAGAAAACAGAAAGGCTCACGGCGTGTGGCGCGTGGGGTGGATGTGGACGCCGAAGTCGAGCGAGAAGAACGAGACGGTCTCTTTGGCCGCCAGGGCGTTGTCCAGCACGTCGAACTCGGCGGGGAATCGCTGGTAGCGCACCGCCGGCGAGAAGGACAGGACCTGCCCAAGAGGAATGTCGACGCCGGCCGAGCCCTGGAGCCCCACGCCGTAGTTGGACGTCGCGTCGAGACTACCCAGATCGACGTGGGCGTCGGCGATCACCACGCCCGCGCGGACCCACGGAAGCACGGGGCTGCTCCGGTCGCTTCCGCCGAACAGGAGCTTGCCGCCGGCCTCGAAGGCGCGGCTCGTGATCCAGCTTCCATCGTCACAGCCGTCGCATCCGAAGCGGTCCCAGCCGTACCCGCCGTAGACCGAGAGCATCGGAGAGACGCTGAAAATCACGTCGGCTCCGAAGCCCGCGTCGCCACGCGCCTGGATGCCGCCGGAATCGCGGAAGTCGCCCTGGGGCCGATTGAGACCGCCCCGGACTTCGACGGAAAAGGACTGTGCGGAAAGGGCCGGCGCGCAGGCGAGCCCTGTACACGCGGCCAGCAGGGTGACGAGCATCGTGCGCATTGTCGTTTCCTCCCTGGAACTACGGAATTCGGTGCGTGCCGGTGCACGAAACCCTTCGGCGCCGGCGCGACGGATCGAACTCTCGAACACGCAACGGGCGTGCCAGGCCCTGCCGCGAGGGGCGTAGGAACGAAAAAGGCGGGCCCCGAGAGGGGGGCCCGCCTGGCTGCCATGACGGCGGTCCGCGCCGGTCTCGAGAGAAACCGGGCTCAGCCCACCGAAACCGAGCTGCCCGCGCGTTCGCGCGCGCGCACGTCCAGATATTTCTGAATCTGTTGGAACTGGGCCTCGCCGTTCAGTCCCGCCTCGAACACCACCATGTCGCCGGCGCCGCTCCCGAGGTAGTGCCCCTTCTGGAAAGGGTGCATGGTGTGCGCCAATCCAGCTTCGGACCGTATCCAACGATACATGGTCGGTAGCGTGAAGCCGGTGATGCCCATGGCTTCCTGCGCCTGGCCCTCCGGGAAGATCTCGGCCCGGCGGGCCGGGTCCAGCGCGTTGAACAGTTCGGCGCTGGCCACGTAGAGCACGTC
Source organism: Longimicrobiales bacterium (assembly GCA_038259715.1). Taxonomy (GTDB): domain Bacteria; phylum Gemmatimonadota; class Gemmatimonadetes; order Longimicrobiales; family Gaopeijiaceae; genus SZUA-318. The sequence continues at coordinate 2,883 of JBBSOM010000386.1, read as the reverse complement.
CAGGTCGACCCCTGCGGCCTCGAGCATGGGGAGCGCGGTCTGCACGAACTCGTAGGCGACTTCCGATCCCTGGAGCACGAGGGTCCCCTCGCGGGCGCCACGCGCGGTCCGCAGGCGATAGAGTCCCTCGACGGCTGCCGTGGCCGGAGCGAGCCCCAGCCCTTCGCGGTCGAGCACGGTCTCCCCCGGTCGGGTTACGTACGGCACGATCACCGCGGGCCGCGCCCGGAAGGCGGCCGCCATCAACGGCCAGATCTCCTGCGGCTCCCAGGGCGTCAGCGTGACCGTCATCCCCCGGACGTAGTTCTCCTGATGTAGCTGCAGGGCCTGGGGGTCCGCGTGGGTCGGGCCGTCCTCTCCCGTCTTCATGCCCGCGTGCCCGCAGATGAGGATGAACGGGTGGAACGGAGCGTCGCGGCCTTCGACCTCACGGCGCATCTGGTTGGCGATCGCGTGCACGCGCGCGGGAATGTGACCCAGTGGCGCGATGAACGCGCCGTACGACGCACCGGCGCCCACATGGAAGCCCATCGCGCTCGTCCCGGTCAGCACGCAGGAAAGCCCGTCCTCGCAGATGCCGCCGACGGAGAGTGCCCGGGCGCCCGGATTGTCGCGCATGTGGAAGTATCCGTCCGGGAAGCCCTTCGCCGCGCCGGACACCGCCGTCGAGTCGAGCAGGTCTGCGGCGGCGATGAGGATCGCGCCCCCGCTCGCCTGGTTGTAGTACCCGAGCACCTTGCCGAGTTGGCTCCGCAACGCGACCGACTTACCCACCTCCGGGACGAGCGCGTCCGGCGTCGTGGCCGGGTCGGCCACCGCGAAGATCCGTTCGGCGTCCGGAGCGCCTTCCCTGGGCGTGCGGTTGTCCGCTTCCAGACGCTGTTTGGCGGCCGCGAGGCGACCCGCCATCTCGTCGCACATGGGCCGGTGGCGCTCTTCGAGCATTTCGCGGATGCGCGCAAGTGTCATCCAGTAGCACCGCTCGACCTGGTCGGGGTCGCCGGGGTCGGCACACGGACGGCCGTCGGCGTCGACGCGCGGCAGGTCCGCCGCGTCGTCGCCGAAGAAGGTCGCGACGGCCTCGTAGTATGCGTCGCTGCACATCTTGTGGCCTCCGCCGTGCGACTTCTTACCGGTGATTCCGTACCGCCATCCTTTTTCCGTGCGGTACACGACCGCGGTCGGCTGCCCGTTGTCCATCGACAGCGCCAGGCGCTGCCCGGCGATGACCTGCCGGAAGTCGAAGCCATCGGCGACCTCGACCACGTTCCAGTCCTGGACGTAGAAGAACTCCATGGGATCCCACTGGACGTAGTCGCCCCAGTTGGAGCCCTCACGGGTCACGCGGTCGGAGTCGATCGAAGCCTGGTTCCAGTCCAGGTGGATGATCGCGTTGCTCAGACCCGAGGCCGATCCCGAAGCCACCGCTTCGTAGACACGGCCCGGCGTGAGGCCACCCTCGCCCTCGAGGATGTGGACACGGGGCGCGTTGGCTCTCCCATAGTGGTCGGCGAGCGTTATGGCCAGCCCGAGGGAACTGCCCACGCCCACGCCGGACGGGCCCGTGGCGAGGCGCACGTGCGGCGTCGCCGGGGTCGGGTGGCCGTCCAGCGGCTTCGATCCGAACTTCTTGAAGAGGGGCGTGGACGTCGCGGGGTTGCGACGGAAGCCCAGCAGGTCCTCCAGCCGGAGGCGGTGCTTCACGTTCGCGGGCAGCATGTCAGGGCGTGAGATGCGGGTCACCTCGTCCCGGAGCGCCCACATCGCGTAGAGACCTGTCGCCTTGTGCCCCGCGGCGTACGACAGGATGTCGGCATCCGTGCGGATCGGGTCCCCGACGTCGTAGTCCATCGCACCGAACAGGGCGGCCGTCACGATATGCCCGGCCGACACCGAGCCGCCCGGATGCCCGGACTGGGTGTAGTTGAACATGATCGACGTCAGCGTACGGTAGACGAGGTCGTAGGATTCAAGATGGGCCAGGGCGGCGTCGGAAATGTCGACGTCCCCGGGCTCCGTCACCTCGACCCATTCAGCCCGGCGCGGGCCGAAGGCTCGGTTCATGGGATCTCCCTTCGGGTTTCTGCGGATTCCGGCGATTCGGATTCGGTCTGGTTACAGCGTGGCGCGCACGCCCGACGCCATGAAGGCGCGGAAGCCTTCAGCGTCGTGCGACGCCGTCGCGAGGCGGCGGACGGCTTCCTGCAGTTCTTCGTCGCCGTTGGCGATGGAAAGTCTCAGGTAGTGCTGGCCTTCGCTGCCCAGCGTGCTGAAGGAACGGCGGTCCATCGTCGCGACTTTGTAGGTGTAGAGGAGAAAAAGCTGGAAGAGGGTAGCGGGGCTCGAGCGCTCGCGGATGTTCGGTGCCAGCCCGTCGAACGCGTCCTGGATGCCCAGCCGGTCCACCACCCCGGCGATGTTCGGGAACGCGTAGAACGCGCCCCTGGGGTTCTGGCAGGTGATGCCGTCGATCGCGTTGAGTGCGGGTACCACGACGTCCCGTCGGCGCTGGAACGCTTCGACCATCCTCTGGATCGCGGGTGGGCTCTCGGGCGACTCGATCGCCTCGATCGCGCCCCACTGGTTGTAGGGCGGGATCGACGCGAAGAAGTTGATGGCCAGGCGACGGTGCACCCTGGCTTCTTCCAGGGTCGGATAGACGGCCCAGCCGACCCGTCCACCCGTCCATGCGTACGTCTTGGACACTCCGGACGCGATGATCGTGCGGGTCGCCATGCCCGGCATCGACGCGATCGAGATATGCTCGTCGCCGTCGAAGGTGATCGCCTCGTACGACTCGTCCGAGTACACGCGGACGTCGGGTGACGTCTTCTCGAGGATCAACTCGGACAGCTCCAGGAGTTGCGCCCTCGTGGCCACGCC
>JBBSOM010000385.1:0-4104 GCA_038259715.1 Longimicrobiales bacterium | reverse complement strand
CTGTGCGTCTGGAAGGCCGCCGACGCGATGGTCGCGTGGATGCTCGCGCGCGATGGCATGCAGAACGTGCGCTCCATCAACCCTGTGGTCGGCGAAACCAACGACGGCACGCTCAACGACATCCGGTCCCGCCCGATCACCCCCGAGCAGGTCACCGCCGCCCTCGAGTCGGCGAAGACGGGACCGGTCGAAGAAGGCGCGGTCGGCGCGGGCGCCGGTACGGTCAACTTCGGATGGAAGGGCGGCATCGGCACGAGTTCGCGCGTGCTGCCCGAGTCGCTCGGCGGCTACACGGTCGGCGTCCTCGTGCAGACCAACTTCGGCGGCATCCTCCAGATGGGCGGCGCGCCCGTGGGCGTCGAGCTCGGCCAGTACTCCTTCTCCGACCAGGTGAAGGGGAGGACCCCGGTAGACTCGGACGGCGCGCCGGGCGGAAGTCCCTCTTACGACCCCGCCTCCGACCCTCAGGAATGGGGCTCGTGCATGATGGTGGTGGCCACCGACGCCCCGCTCTCCGACCGCAACCTGGAGCGGCTGGCCAAACGCGCGGTCATGGGCATGGCCCGCACGGGGTCATACGCGAGCAACGGAAGCGGCGACTATGTCATCGCCTTCTCCACCGCGAACGGTGTGCGCCGCTCGACGACGCCCGCGGTGGTCCGCATCGACGACGTACACAACGAGCAGATGAGCCCGCTCTTCGAAGCCACGGTCGAGGCCACGGAAGAGGCGATCTACAACGCGCTCCTCAAGGCCACGACGGTCACGAGCAACGGCCAGACCATCGAGGCGTTGCCGCTGGAGCCCACGCTCGAGATCCTGCGCCGCCACGGGGTGATCCCAGCGGACAGCGCGCATGCCTCGTCGAGCAAGGGGCGATGAGGACGCCGCGCGGCTTGGCTGCGTGCAGAGCGGATCGCACGGGACCCTTTCCAACCGGCGTCCGAGGAGGTAGCATCGCATTATGAGACGTATTCCCTTCTCGACCTGCCTCGTCGTCGTAACCGCCTCGCTTTCGATGGTTGCGTGCGGCGGCGCGGCGCGCACGGCGCACCCGGGTGACATCGGTGCCTACGAGGCGGCCGTTCAGCGCAACGCGCGTCCGGTGAGCGACGCCGACGCGCGCTTCATGACCATGATGATCCCGCACCACGCGCAGGCGGTTCTTTTCGCGGGATGGGCGAAGTCGCATGGCGCGAGCCCGGCGATCCAGGCCTTCTGCGAACGCGTCGTCGTGGGCCAGGGGGACGAGATCCGCACGATGCGCACGTGGCTCGCGGATCACGACCAGCCCGTGCCTCCGGGCACCCCCGAATCCGCGGATACGCGTACGGGGAAGGTGGATCACATGATCGCCATGATGCCGGGAATCCTTTCGCCCGAGCAGCTCAACGAGATCGATGCCGCCCGCGGCCCGGAGTACGACCGGCTCTTCCTGAAGTACATGATCCCGCACCACCAGGGTGCGCTCACGATGGTCAACGACCTCTTCGCCTCGCGCGGAGGGGCGCAGAACGATTACGTGTACAAGATCGCGTCGGATATCTTCGCGGATCAGACCACCGAGATCGCGCGCATGCAGAAGATGCTGGACGCATTGAACGCGGACGGCGGCGCGCACTGAACGCACGCACCACCCATTCCCGGACCTTCTCGTCGGACCCCTGCCCCGGATGACCCCATGACCCAGCCGTCCCCACGTCCCCGGAGAGCACGCCGAACCGCGCTCTTCGCCCTGTCCGCCGCCGTCGCCGTGCAAGCGGTGGCCTGCGCGACCTCGTCGTCGTCCTCATCGTCGATGATGTCCGCGTCGAACGGGCCCGCGCCGAAGCCCGTGAGCCAGGCCTCACCCCCGAGCCCCGACCCACGCGTCGGTCTGTCCGCGGGCTGGCTCGATGCGGGCGTCGCTTCCTGGAACCTGCGTCTGGTGTCGAACACGCCGCCGCCCGAGGGCTTCGTCGGCGTGACCAACTCGGACCTGGCGTTCATGGGTCACGACGTGATCCAGGGCAACTACAACGGCTTCCACGTCTGGGACGTCTCGAACCCGAGCAGCCCCGCGCTGAAGAAGTCCTATGTGTGCCCGGCCTCGCAGAGCGACGTGTCCGTCTACAAGAACCTGATCTTCATTTCGGGTGAGGGACTCTCGGGCCGCCTCGACTGCGGCGCGGAGGGCGTGCAAGACACGGTCAGTCAGGAGCGGTTGCGCGGGATCCGCATCTTCGACGCGACCGACATCACGAACCCGAAGTACATCGCCAACGTGCAGACGTGTCGCGGCTCGCACACGCACACGGTGGTCAACGACCCGAAGGACCCGGACAACGTCTACATCTACGTGTCGGGCTCCGCCGGGGTACGCTCGCCCAAGGAGTTGGCCGGCTGCTCGGGGATGGGCCCGGACGAGGATCCGAACTCGGCCCTCTTCCGCATCGAGGTCATCCAGGTTCCGCTGGCGAACCCGGCGTCCGCGCACATCGTCAGCTCTCCGCGCATCTTCGAGGGGCTCGACGCCCCGGCGAAACACGCCGAAAATCCGGCCGACGTGCGTAACCGTCCGGCCCGCCCCGGACCGGCGCCGAAGCCGACCGGCCCGTCCCAGTGCCACGACATCACGGTGTACCCGGAAATGGGTCTCGCGGGTGGCGCGTGCGGAGGCTACGGCCTGCTGCTCGACATCAGCGACGTCGCCCATCCGAAGCGCACGTATGCGGCCGCGGACTCGAACTTCTCGTTCTGGCACTCGGCGACGTTCAGCAACGACGGATCGAAGGTCCTGTTCACGGACGAGTGGGGCGGAGGCGGCCAGCCCCGCTGCCGTTCCACGGACAAGAAGGCGTGGGGTGCCGACGCGATCTTCACGCGCAGCGGCGGCGACCTCCACTTCACCAGCTACTTCAAGGTGCCCGCGCCCCAGACGGAGTTCGAGAACTGCGTGGCGCACAACGGCTCGCTGATTCCGATCCCGGGCCGTGACATCATGGTTCAGGCCTGGTATCAGGGCGGCATCGACATCTTCGACTGGACCGATCCGCACAACCCCGTCGAGATCGCCTACTACGACCGCGGCCCGATGGACGCCACCAAGATGGTCATGGCCGGCTCGTGGTCCGTGTACTGGTACAACGGATACCTGTACAGCTCGGAGATCGCTCGTGGCCTGGACGTCTACGATCTGACGCCGAGCCCGCTGCTCACGCAGAACGAGATCGACGCCGCCAAGACCGTCCACTTCGACTACTACAACGTCCAGCAGCAGCGGAAGATCGTGTGGCCGCCGAGCTTCGCGCTCGCGCGGGCCTACCTCGACCAGCTCGAGCGGGACAACGGCCTCGGCTCCGATCGGATCGCCGCGACCCGCGGGGCGCTCGCCGGCGCCGAAAAGATGTCCGGATCCGGACGCTCCACCGCACTGCAAAAGCTGGCGGATGAGATCGACACTGACGCGGGCCGCGCGAGCGACCGCGCCAAGGTCGGCCTGCTCGGCAAGGCCGTGCGCGACCTGGCCAGCGCGAAGTAGCGTTCGACCGCAGTAGCACGGGCTGCTACGCTTCGAGGCCGGCGGCGCCCTTTGGGGTGCTGCCGGCCTCGTCGTTTTCGTGCCGTGTGCGTCGGGGTCTCGCACCCCCCGGTTGTTCGCCTCAGAGCGCCGGCGCCGGGAGTGCTCCGTCGACCAGGAAATCCGAGCGCGGAAACCAGAACGAGCGCTTGTGGAAGTAGTCGCGCTTCTGGAAGCCCACCCCTGTCTGCCGGGCCAGGCCGTGCCACGTCTCGATGCCTGTCGGCCGTGCGCCGGTGAACACGGAGGGCACCAGGGCCGCCACGTTGGTCCCGCCTTCGACGTCGCGGGCCGACGGGTAGCGAAAGGCCTCGACTCCGCCTTCTCGCATGGCGGCGCCCAGCGCCTGGGTCGCCCGGTAGCTCATCGGCGATGCGACGATCGGACGTTCGGACTCGAACGGCCCCTGGGTGAGATCGATCCCCCTGCGGGTCGAGATCCTGGCCCGAAATACCGTAAAGTCCGATTCGACCGCGCCCAGGTCGGCCGCGGTGCCCTCGATGAAAAGCAGTCGATAGTAGGCGGTCTCGGCCAGGACGGTGCGG
>JBBSOM010000384.1:0-4109 GCA_038259715.1 Longimicrobiales bacterium | reverse complement strand
GTCAACCTCCCGATCATCCGAGCGCCGAACGGCTTCAGGCGTTCCTCGACGGCGAGCTTCCCGAGGGGGAGCGCGGCCGAACCGAGGAGCACCTGGCTTCGTGCCCTCGTTGCTCGGTCGAAATGGACGGATGGCGGCTCCTGTACGAAAGCCTTCAGGACCTGCCCACGCTCGCGCCAAACAACGGCTTCGCCGATCAGGTCCTGGCGGGGGTCGATGTCTCGAAGCCGCTGTCTCTGGTCGCCCGTCTGGGCGCCCGGGTCCGCGGACGTCTCCGGGAAAGTCCCGGCGAGGGTCATCCCGAAGACGGGAGGTTGCAGGACTGGGTCGAGGGGCTTCTTCCAGGCCGGCAGGCCGCGAGGATACGTACTCACGTCGAGGGCTGCGCCGCATGTGTTTCGCGTGCCGCCGCCTGGCGGTCGCTCCTGGGCGCGCTCGACGGGCTCGAGCGATTCGCTCCGGCAACGGACTTCGCCGCCCGCGTGATGGCGGACATACACGTACCGGTCCCGGTGCCCGCGAACCGTGCCGTGCCGGAATGGCGGCGCGCCGTGGCGAGGGCCGCGCTCGTGGTCCGTCGCTTCGTCCCCCGGAGCCGCAAAGCCTGGGCGACGGTGTCCGGCGTCGCCCTGACGCCCGCGGTCACGCTCGGACTCATGGCCTGGACCGTGTTCACGCATCCGACGGTCACGCCTGGCGCGTTGGCGTCCTTCGCGTGGTGGAAGGCCTCCGACCTCGCGGCCTTCGCGTGGAACGCCGCCTCTGTCCGCGTCATGCAGAGCGCGGAAGCCTTCGGCGTCTTCTCGTTCGTACAGTCGCTCGCTCTTTCTCCCGCCTTGCTCGTCACAGCGTTCCTGGTTTTCTCCGTCGCCACCGTCATGGCGGCCTGGGTGCTGTATCGGAATCTCAATGCCTATCCCGTGGATGGCGGGTACGCCCATGCTTCGCTTCACTAGGTTCCTTCCTGCTCTGGCGCTGGCCTCGTTCTGCCTGCCTTCCGCCGGACGAGGACAGGAGCGGACCGTAGTCGCCAAAGAGATCGCGGTCGGCCGCTCCGAGGCCTCGCTTCGCCTGGAGTTCTCCTCCGGCGCCCCGCTCGAGATCGCCCTGCGTGACGGCTCGGTCTATATCGATGGCACGTCCACGGGAGCCTACAAGTCCGGCGACGCGCTCGACGTGGCGTGGCGCGGGCTCCTCGGCGAGGCGGTGGCGCTCGACGACGGCGCGCTGGCGCGGAAACTCCAGGCGTGGTCCCCGCCAGCGAGCCTGACGGGCGACCGTCTCGCGCTGGCAACCGACATCGACCACCGGTTACAGAGTGCACTCAGCGTGCCGGCGAAAACGGCGACGCCCAACGTCTCGGTATCGACAGGGGGCGACGACGCTTCGCTCGTGAAGGCACTCCTCGGCCACGCAGGACGGCTCGCGACGCTGGAGGAGGCGCTCAAAGGCTCGGGGACCAACTTCAAGCTCCATGTGGACGAGGACGTGGACGTGGGCGTCGGCGACAAGATCGACGGGACACTGGTCGTGGTGCAGGGTGACGCGCGCATCTCCGGTGAGATCGACGGGGACGTGGTGGTGGTGGACGGGACGCTGACGCTCGCGGACGGCGGCAAGGTGAGCGGCGATATCCGTCTGGCGAACGCCACGCTGAAGCGGGACGGCGGATCCGTCGACGGGGAGGTGGTCAACGTCCAGAGCAGCGAGCGGGATCTTGAACGTGAGGTCCGTGACCGGGTCAGTGAGGAGATGCGGAGTGAGCGTGGAACAAAGGCCCGGGGCACGGCGGCCAGCGGCTTCTTCAGTCCGCTCCGGAACATCTTCCGCGGTCTCGGCGGTTTGATGGAGAATCTGGTGTCGATCGTGGTGCTCGGGCTTCTGGGCATGGGTGTGGTCGCGTTTGCGCCGAAGAACCTGGACATCGTGGCCGAGACGGCCCGCCTCGACCCCGGACGAGCCGCGCTGGTCGGCGTCGCCGGCACGTTCCTGCTCATCCCGGTCTGGGTGCTGGGCGCCGTCGCGCTGGCAATCTCGATTGTCGGCATCCCCGTGATGATCGCCTGGTTGCCGATCTTCCCGCTGGCCGCGGTGGCTGCGGCCCTGCTCGGCTACCTGGCCGTGGCCCGCAACCTCGGCGAATGGCTGGCCGACAGCGGGTACCGCTATACGGACTGGATCAGGAAGTCGAATCCCGTCCATACGATCGTGGGAGGAGTCGCCGGACTCTCGGTCTTCTTCCTGGTCGGCAACGTGCTCCGTATGGTTCCCTTCTTCGGGTTCTTCCGTGGACTGTTGGTGGTCGGTGGCGTTCTGGCTTCGACGGCGGCGGTCATGATCGGGTTCGGAGCGGTACTCCTGACGCGTGCGGGGAGGCGCCCCGAGTACGGGCCGATCGACTTCGACGAAGCGTGGCATCGGTCCGTGGGCGACCACCCGGATCTGGGCGACGACCCGAATCTGGACCACCCGGATCTGGATGCAGCAGCTTCGAACCCTCACACCGGCCAGGACGACGCATCGAAGGGTGAGGGGAATGTCTAGCAGGAAAATGTTCTGGGCGCTCACGGCGGCGACGCTGGTTGCCCTGCCGGGCCAATTGACGGCGCAGAACTGGCGGAACGTGACCATGTCACGCCAGATCTCCGGCGAAGACCACCTGCAGGTGCAAGTCAGTTACGGGGCCGGGTACTTCAAGGTGAGGCCGACGGACGAGTCCGGCCTGCTGTACAGCATGCAGCTCCGCTACGACGAGGATGCCTTCGAGCCCCACGCGGAGTACGAAGGCACAAACCTCAGTCTCGGCGTCTCGAGTCTCGGGAAGTCGATCCACCTGGGGAAAGACCGCTCGTCAGGAGAGATGGACCTCTCTCTGACCCGGAACATCCCCATGGCGCTCGATCTGAAGTTCGGCGCGGTGCAGGCCGAGTTGGATCTGGGTGGGCTCTCGCTGAGCGGACTGGAGTTGAGCACCGGCGCCTCGGAGTCGACCGTCGACATCTCGGAACCGAACCCGCTCGAGATGCGTACCGCTACGTTCGAGGTAGGCGCGGCGGACTTCACGGCCCGGGACCTGGGCAACCTGAACGCCGAGCACATCGACGTGAGCGCTGGGGTCGGCAGCGTGACGCTCTGGTTCACCGGCGAGTGGAAGCAGGACGCCTCCGTGTCCATCGACATGGGGCTCGGGTCCCTGGAGTTGCGCGTTCCCGAGGGACTGGGTGTTCGCCTCACGAAGAACAGTTTTCTCACGTCGCTCGACTCGGAAGGTCTGGTCAAGCGGGGCGACGCGTACTACTCGCTCGACTGGGAACGTGCGAAACGCAAGATCACCATCGATCTCGACGCTGCCTTTGGTAGCGTGAAAGTGGTCCCGGTGCCTTAGCGCACCGGACCATAAACCTGGAGGCAATCATGGGCGCACTTCTGACTTTCCTCGTCGCCGGCATCGTGACGCTGGTCGTGGCGGGCATCGTGCTGTCGATCGTGGGCTTCGTGTTCTCGCTCACGTTCGGCCTGGCCACCTTCCTCCTCTTCAAGGTGGCTCCGATCCTCTTCGTGGGATGGGTCGTCGTGAAGGTCATCGAAAAGGTGCGCACGCGCGACGACCTGTCCTCCGCTGACCGGAAGTGGCTCGAACGCGACTGAGGACGCACCCGCCGTCCTCGCCCGGGCGATTACTTCGTCGCGAGGACTCCGAGCGTGTTCTCGATGGCCCACGCCACGTTCCTGAGCGCCTGTGCCGCGGCGGAGTCGGGCGCTGACAGGACCGAAGGACGCCCCTCATCCCCTGCGGCGCGCACTGCGGGGTCCAGGGGGATCCGTCCCAGGAACGGGACCTTCATCTCGAGGGCCAACCGTTCGCCACCACCGCTGCCGAAGATGTCGATCGGCTCGTTGCAGTGAGGACAGACGAAACCGCTCATGTTCTCGACGATGCCGAGGACGCGGGCGTTCACGCGCTCGAACATCTTGATGCCACGCCGCACGTCCCCGGTCGCCACCTCCTGCGGCGTGGTGACCATGACCGCACCGTCCAGGTCGATGGTCTGCACCAGCGAAAGTTGCGCATCGCCGGTTCCAGGCGGCATATCAACGATCATCACGTC
>JBBSOM010000383.1:0-4129 GCA_038259715.1 Longimicrobiales bacterium | reverse complement strand
CGGCAACTCGATCGGGGGCGTCATCGTCGACTCCGGCAACTTCCCCTGGGCGGAGCACGCCGAACGTTTTCCCATGCTCAACCGGCCCGAACCCTCCTACCACGGCGTGGTCTACACGGAGACCTTTGAGGCCGCGGCGTACATCGCGCGGGCGCGTACCGTACCGCTTCGCAACACCGGCTCCGCGCTCAGCCCCCTCAACGCGTTCCTTCTGCTCCAGGGAATCGAGACGCTCCCGCTACGTATGGAGCGGCACTGCGACAACGCTCTGGCCGTGGCACGCTGGCTGGAAGCGCACGAACTGGTCGCGTGGGTGAACTTCGCGGGACTGCCGTCCTCGCCCTATCACGAGCTGGCCCAGAAATACACGAACGGACGGCCCTCGGCCCTGCTCACCTTCGGGGTGAAGGGCGGCTTCGACGCCGGCGTGAAATTCTACGACGCCCTGAAGCTCTTCAAGCGCCTGGTCAACATCGGCGACGCCAAGTCGTTGGCGGCGCATCCGGCCTCGACCACACATCGGCAGCTCACGGAGCTGGAGCTGCAAAACGCGGGAGTCACCCCCGACATGATTCGCCTGTGCGTGGGCATCGAGCACATCGACGACATCACGGCGGATCTGACTCAGGCGCTGGAGGCGGCGCGGGGCGCCTGAAAGGCGCATGCGCAAATACGCTTGACATAGACGCAATTATTCTTTACATCCGGATTTGAATTCCGGGATAGGAGGACCCTGTCCGCGTACGGCAACGCCACGCGTTCGGCAGGCCATCAGATAGGGGTCCCGGCGCCCATTCAAAGTCGGGAGAGAGGCATGGTCTCGCCGTGGAAGGCCGCTGCCGCAGTGACGAGGACGGCTGCCGCGCTGACGTTGATCGCGGCGGCCTGCGGCGGAAACATGCCCGATAGCCAGGACGGAGCCGGAGCGAGTTCGGACGCCGGGTTGCGAGGGGAGATCCTCGTGTCCGCCGCCGCGTCCCTGACCGACGCCTTCGCGGAAATCGAATCCGGGTTCGAGGCGGCTCATCCGGGAACGGACGTGGTCCTGAATCTCGCGGGCAGCTCCTCGCTCCGGACACAGATCCTCGAAGGCGCGCCGGTGGACGTCTTCGCCTCCGCGGACACCGCGACGATGGACCAGGTCGTCGAGGCGGGACAGGTCTCGGGCCAGCCGCGCATCTTCGCACGGAACCGCATGCAGATTGCGGTGCCGGCCGGCAACCCCGCGGGCGTGGCAGGACTCGGCGACCTCGCCGACGCCGGCCTCAGAGTGGGCCTGTGCGCCGAAGGGGTCCCGTGTGGTGACTTCGCGCGACAGGTGTTCGAGAAGGCCGGCGTCGTTCCGTCGCCGGACACCGAGGAGCCGGACGTGCGGGCGCTCCTCACCAAGATCGAGCTGGGCGAGCTGGACGCCGGGGTCACGTACGTGACCGATGTGGCGTCCACGTATGGCGCGGTCGAGGGCATCGACATTCCGGACTCCCTGAACGCAGTGGCCGCATACCCCATCGCGGTCCTGTCGGGGGCGCCCCATGCCGAGGGGGCCGAGGCGTTCGTCGCCTTCGTGCTGTCGGGCGCGGGCCGCGTGATCCTCGCCCGATACGGCTTCTCGGCACCGTGAACGAGCCGGGCGCTGTGGGCGAGCCGGGCACGGTACGGACCCCGCGGCGGCGAACGAGGGGCCGAGCGCGTGCGCCGCTGACTCTCCTGATCCTGGGCGGAGCCGGCATCACGCTGTTCCTCATCCCCTTGATCGGGCTGCTGGTACGGACCCCGTGGTCCCGTCTTCCCGAACTGCTCTCGGGACAGGTCGTCCTCGATGCGCTCCGGCTCTCCGCCATCACGTCCGTCTCCGCTACGGTCGTATCGGTCCTCCTCGGGGTGCCGCTGGCCTGGATCCTCGCGCGCGTCGACTTCCCTGGACGCTCGCTGGTCCGCGGCATTGTCACGCTCCCGCTCGTGCTCCCGCCGGTCGTGGGCGGCGCCGCACTCCTCTTCGCCCTCGGCCGGCGCGGACTCGTGGGAGGGCCGCTCGAGCGCGCCACGGGCCTTCTGCTCCCCTTCTCCACCTGGGGCGTGGTCGTCGCGACCACATTCGTGGCGATGCCCTTCCTGGTCATCACCGTGGAGGGCGCCCTGCGCAATCTGGACGGGCGGTACGAAGCCGCGGCGGCGAGCCTCGGCGCCGGCCGATGGACGGTGCTCCGACGGGTCACGCTCCCCATGATCGCGCCGTCGCTCGTGGCCGGGATGGTGCTGACGTGGGCGCGCGCGTTCGGGGAGTTCGGCGCGACCATTACGTTCGCGGGCAACCTCCAGGGACGGACGCAGACGCTGCCCCTCGCGGTCTTCATCGCGCTGGAGCGGGACCGGGACACGGCCCTCGCCATCAGCCTCCTCATGGTCGTCGTTTCGCTGATCGTGCTCGTGGCCCTTCGCGATCGATGGTGGAGGTCCCTGTGAAGGGCGGACTCGAAGCGACGCTCGTCGTCCACAGGTCGCCGTCGTTCGATCTCGACGTCCGGCTTTCGATCCCGACCGGCCGAACCGCGGCGCTGCTCGGACCCAACGGAGCCGGCAAGTCCACCGCCGTTTCGGCGCTGGCGGGTATCCTCCCGCTGGACGCCGGCCGCATCGAGGTCGGGGGCGTGGTCCTCGACGATCCGCTCGCTGGAATCTTCGTGCCCTCCGAGCGCCGCCGGGTCGGGGTGGTCTTCCAGGACGGTCTCCTTTTTCCGCACCTCAGCGTCCTCGACAACGTGGCCTTTGGGCCCAGAAGTCAGGGGGTTTCGTTCCGGCAGGCCCATGAGAGCGCGCGGGAATGGCTCGATCGCCTGGACCTCGCCGCGCTCGGGGGTCGCCGGCCGGGCGAACTGTCCGGAGGTCAGGCGCAGCGTGTGGCTTTGGCCCGCACCCTCGCCACCGAGCCACGTCTGCTCCTTCTGGACGAGCCGCTCGGCGCGCTCGACGTCACCACACGGTCCCGGATCCGGCGGGTCCTCTCTGAACACCTGCGGACGTTCGACGGACCGCGACTCCTCATCACGCACGATCCCGCCGAAGCCTTCCTGCTCGCCGACGAGATCTACGTCATCGAGGACGGTCGGGTGACGCAGTCCGGCACGGCCGACGACATCCGCCTCCGCCCTCGCACGCCGTATGGGGCCGATCTGGCCGGATCGGGCTTCTTCAGGGGCACCGCACGCAACGGCGAGGTCGAGATCGACGGTCACGTGCTCCACATCGCGGACCCTGTGATCTCAGGGCCCGTGCTGGTGACGCTGCGGCCCGCAGCCTTCTCCGTCCACCGGAGCAGGCCGGAAGGCAGTTTCCGCAACATCTGGTCCACTCGCGTGGAGCGGGTGGAGGCGCTCGGGCACCGCGTCCGGCTTCTTACGGGCCCGCCGTTCCCGGTCACGGTCGAGGTCACCGGCGAGGCACGAGCAGAGCTTGCGCTCGTCCGCGGCACCGAAATCTGGGTGGCGGTCAAGGCCACGGAGATCGGTGTGCAAGCCGACACGGCCGCAGCGACGGCCAGGAACGCGCCATGAGTGAGCGCCTCCTCAACACGCTGTCCACGGAGCGCGCGCGCCTCGGGTGGAGTCAGTCGCGGCTCGCCGAAGCGGCCGGCATCTCCCGCCAGGGCTACGCGGCCATCGAAGCCGGGACCTCCGTTCCTTCGACGGAGGTCGCGCTCCGCCTCGCGGCGGCGCTCGGGCGGACGGTATCCCAACTCTTCCGGCTCCCGGAGCAACGCGCCGAGCATCGCGTAGCGACGTGGTCCGGAACGGGTGCGCCAGTGCCCGGCTCCCGGGTGCGCCTGACCCCGATCGCCGGACGGTGGATCGCCCACCCGAGCGCCGACGCACACCGCCCCGAGTCGCCGGCGGACGGGGTGGTGGACCATGTCGAAGGAGAGCAGGTGGCGATCCGTCTGCTCGCGGACAGGCCGCCTCCCGCCGGCCTCGCGGTCGTCGGTTGTGATCCCGCGTTCGGCGTCCTCGTCGAGGCACTGCAACGCGAGCGCGGCGTGGACGTGAGTTGGAACCAACGCGGAAGCCGAGCCGCTCTGGTGGCGCTGGCCCGGGGGGACGCGCACATCGCGGGCATCCATTTGAAGGACGCCGCG
>JBBSOM010000382.1:0-4135 GCA_038259715.1 Longimicrobiales bacterium | reverse complement strand
TGGTGATGAATGGGGCAGTGGCAGGATCGTGGAACACGACCTGCCCATCGCCCCAGCCGAGCACGACCACGTAGTGGTATCGATCCCGGCCGACCTCTATGAGAGCCACTACGGGAACGCCATCCCGGAGGCTTTGGCGGACCAGGTCCGGCGTGCCTCGGAAGACACGGGTATCCCAGCCTCTATCGCGGGTAGCCGACTCGAGGTCCGTGGTGAGAATGCCACCGGAGGACGGACGGACTAAGCTTGCAAAATCTTCAGCGTAGACTCCGCGCCACCCCCACCACCGCTCAACCATAGCGATAGCGGCCCCACCGCAAAGGAGAACGGATTGGGGGAGGTAAGGCACCTGCAGCACGGCTGGCCGGTCGACGGGTGGGCCCGGAGGCACCCGGCGGTTCAGTCCCCAAGAACAGCCCCACCCCGTCGAGAGCCAGAGTCCAACCGTGACCAGCCGGGCGACAATTCGCAACGTCCGGCCGCCGCGCCAAGCAGTCAGTCAGCTATAAGCAGGATCAGCAGCAGGATGATGATGACCGTCGTCGTGGAGATCACGATCGTGTTGGCGCCGCCTGCCAGAACCTCGTCGCTGCTTCCAGCTTGTTCGGCGATCCGGTCCAGAGACGCCTTGTCGAGATCGGCGACTCGGGCCGACAGATCGGGAACGCTCATCCCCATTCGGTCGGCCACCTCTTGCCCCCGGTCGGTCGCAAGGAACTCCTGGACAGCCTCCCGAACAGCGGATGGCCGCTCCGCGACGGCGGCATCCAGTTCCGCAACGCTTACCGCGCTCCGGGTCTGGGCGGAAAGGGGGGCCGTCAGCCCCAGAGCGGCGACGGCCAGGATCATCGACAACGAGATTTGTTTCGACATGCGGTTCCTTTGGAATAGGGGGTGCCAGGCACCCTGCCCAATCATGCATCTTAACGCTGTCGGGAAAGGGCGGCACCGCCAATCGCTCATTTGGACTGATTTGGAACTAGCCCCAAAGGACGACTTCATCTGGGGATGGTGCGGACCCAACCATCCCGTTCATACCCCACCGGGGCGACGCCGGAGCATCGCGAAATCAGGGCGAACCCACGGTCCGGCTCACGATGGTGATGGGCCGGGGAAAGCGCATGAGCCCCAGGGGCGTGTCGATGCTCGGGGTCGCGCGGAGTTCGACGTCTTTCGGCGCGCCGCCCTGACCCGAGAGGGCCAAGGCAAGCTCCAGCATGTCCTGCGCACCTCCCTGGAAGAAGTCCAGCAGGTTGAGGCTGATGACGATGGGCACGTCGGTGGGTTGCCCTGGGGGCAGGAGGACCTGGCGATCGAAGACCCCGCTCAGCGTCTCCTTTCCCTGGAGGAGGAGCGTCCAATCCATCCGCATGAGCCGGGCGTCGGAGGGGTTGTCGGCGGGATTCTCGGCCAAAACGTGGAGCTGAAAGTCCATGGGTAGCTGGTTCCGCGACACCGCCAGTGCCAGCCGCCCTGCATCCACGAGACTCAGGTCATCAAAGGAGCGAATTCGGGCCAACTCGACTCCCGCGAGACGCACGTCGGATGCCCGGTCCAAGGTGAATTCGACGTTGCGCAGGGCCGCTACCTGCTGCAGGGTAGCGCACCCAATCGCTCCGAGGGTCATGAGAGAGAGGAGCCCCAACCCGGCTCGCCTCGGTCCATGGTTCATGTGGCCTCCCTGAGCATGGCGACTCTGGTCCGTAGCTGAGTCATATCGTGACGGTCGGTCTCACAACCTGCGGGTATCCCTCCGGGCCGACCATCGCACGGTCGGATGAAGGAGGAAGTAGTGCTTGTGCGTCGACGGCGTCGTGCCCGGCCCGTCGAAGGAACTAGCTCTTTGGCCGGAGGCCGCACGCCAGGGGTGCCCCAAGCAATAGCCCCGCCCAGTCTCAAAGACCAAGCGGGGCAATCACTTCACTTCATGGGCCTGGGAAGACTCGAACTTCCGACCTCACGCTTATCAGGCGTGCGCTCTAACCACCTGAGCTACAGGCCCTGCTCTTCCTTCCCGGCCGCACCCGTGTGGAGCAGGATGGGTTGGAGCAGGAAAAGCTAATCCGGGATGCGGGCGCGTTCAACCGCCGTTCTGCCGGCGGCCTTGGCTCCTCGTGCTACCTCGCGAGCCGCCGGCGGAACTCCCGCTCGCCGCTCGCCGAAAAACGCACGACCCGCGATGACGTCTCCCGGCGCGCCCAACCGAGGTCGAAGCAGCGTTCGAGAAGTGCCCCGCCCAGGGCTCCCGCCAGATGGTGCCGTCGTACGCTCCAGTCCAGGCACTGGCGACCGAGCGGACGCCGGCCGCGCCGCAGGGGGTCGAGATCGATTCCGAGATCGGCCACGAACCGATCACCCGCATCGGTGAGCGCCAGTTGGTCTCCGTTGCCGCGCACGAGCCGGCGTGCCTTGAACGAATCGTAGACGAACACGCCGAGGTCACCGGCAAGGTGGTCGTAGCACACGCGCGCCTTGCGGAGTGCCGGATCGGTGGGGCCGGTCCGCACCTGGACGATATCGATCGGTTCAGCCGGCCCGGCGAGCTGCTCGATGGCCGTCGCCACGTCCTGGTCTGCAAGCCTGAAGTAGCGATGCCGTCCCTGTCGCTCCACCGAGACCACCCTGGCAGCCAGGAGCTTCGCGAGATAGGAATCGACGGTCGCCTGGCTCGCCGCGGCCGCACGCGAGACTTCCGTGGCCGTGAGCGCCCGGCCCGGAATGAGCGCTGCCAAAACAGCGGAACCCGCGCGGTCACGCATGAGCCGCGCGAGAAGCGACAGATCCGAAATGTCGTTCATCATTCCAGGGTGGTCGAAGTACTGTCGCATGACAAGGCGGCGGGATGGCGACATCGCGCCGACGACTCGGGGACGGCCCGACGCGTTCCCGGTGACGGCCGGTGCCGCTCGGTCCGCGCTCCGGGTAACATCATGGAGTGGGTTTCGGGGAGATGACCGGTGCATCGGACACCAGGAGGCACACATGAGCACGAGAATGAGCGACGTCTTTCACCGCCTGCACGCGTCGGGGTGCTTCGTCATGCCCAACCCCTGGGACCTGGGGAGCGCGACGCTCCTCGAACGGCTCGGCTTTTCAGCGCTCGCGACCACCAGTTCGGGGCACGCGTGGTCCCGGGGGCGCGCCGATCACCACGTTCCGCTCGACGTGATGCTCGCGCACTTCCGGGAGCTCTCGGCGCACGTGGGCGTACCGGTGAACGCGGATTTCGAAGGCGGCTTCGCGGAGGCACCCGACGCTGTCGCGGAGAATTTCGCAGCGGCCGCCCGGACGGGTGTGGCGGGGATCTCGATTGAAGACGCGACGGGCGATCCGGCGGTGCCGCTCTACGACTTCGCGCTCGCCGTCGAGCGCGTGCAGGCCGCGCGTAGCGCGATCGACGCCAGCGGGACCGGCGGCGTGCTCACGGGCCGGTCAGAGGGGTTCATCTCGGGACGACCTGATCTCGGGGAGACGATCCGGCGCCTGAGCGCGTACGCGGAGGCCGGGGCGGACTGTCTGTACGCGCCGGGCATCCGCGATCCCGAGCAGATCGCAGCGGTGGTGCGCGCGGTCGCGCCGAAGCCGGTCAACGTGCTCGTGGGCGGTGATTTCACCACCGTCGACCGGCTCGCGAAGCTTGGTGTCCGAAGGATCAGCGTGGGCGGAGCCCTCGCGCGAGCGGGGTGGACCGGGGTCCTCGCTGCTGCGCGTGGGATCGCGGAAGCGGGAAGCTTCACCGGACTCGGAGGGATCGTCTCGAATGCGGAGATGAACCGCGAGTTCGGGGAGCCGGATGCCTGAGAACCCCACACCGGGCCGCCGAGCTCTTCGCGCGGGCCCTCCAAGGGTTGAAAGAGCCCACTCAGCCGTTCTCGCCTGGGTGAACTGACGCCGCTAGACAAATCGAGCGTTCCCGAACGGGCACGTCGTTCCTGATCCGGAACGGTGTGCCCGTTCCCGTTTCGGATCATGTGCGGCCCCCTCGATACGTCGCAGTCCCCTAATCCATTGTGCCCCATGGGTTTGCGAATCTCCCCCCGCACGGCACAGACCCTGCCCTATACCCCAGCACGACAGAGGAGCCCTCCCGGTGGGGAGAATCGCTCCACACCGAGAGAGCAGAACAACACAAACG